>CAZYVR010000014.1:0-34115 GCA_964651145.1 uncultured Victivallales bacterium
CGCGCGAGAGATCAATATGGATCCGTCAAAAACGATGTTTTTGATATCTTTTCAGAAAAAACACAACAAGGCTTTATAAACCTTTTCAAAGCTATAGCTGAAAAATATAAAGACAAAAACGCAGTGTTGGGTTATGGAATATCTTTATTTAAAGTAGGCCCGCACCCTTATATACAAGGGAATTATTATAAGAAATTCTACAATGACAATAAAATACATTTTCTTCTATACAGCGATGCTGCCCAAAAAAAATTCCGCGCTTATTTAAGAGACGTCAAAGGCTATACTCTTAAAAGCGCAAGCGCAATATTTGGAAAAAAAATAAACTCCTGGGAAGAAATCAAAGTCCCGCTGCCACCTGATAATATATACAAAAAAGGCAAAGTCACCCGAAACCTGGACGCGCTAAGAAAAGAGCTGGACAATGCAAATATAAAAGAAAAGCTGATGCTCGGCAAACAATGGAAAGAGGCAACGGACTGGTACCAGTGGACATATGAAAATCTTTTGTTCAAAATCATATCGGAAATAAAAAAAATATCGCCAAAAAAAGCGATGCTTATCCGCAGTTATCAAACAGGAGACCTCGCCTATAAAGTTGCAGGGAAATTTAAAAACACTGGAGTAAACGCAGAATGCATAGGCGATATGCCAGCGCAAATGTACTCCAATATTTCCAGAGGCCTTCAAAATACTTACGGAGTGACTACAAGCCAAGAAGGGAATGTGGCAAACACCACAAGCCCTTATATTATAAAACGCCAATTGAGCAACGCCATTCTTGCCGGAGCTGTTCCTGCGCTATATGCGTCAAAGCTAAAGGAGCTTCGCTGCAACGTGTCTTTGCTTCCAGCATTCTACTATCAAGGAAGTTTATTGAACAACAGCATGCCGGTCAAGTCAACTATTGGCGCATTGTTTCCTACGGCTATATATACGCACAGCATAGACTGGAGTTTTGCCTATTGTCTTTTGCGCCTGGTTTTTCCGCCTTTTGAGCGCCTGGCCATTCCATTTAATACAGTAAGCTCCGACTCGCCGGAAACAACTTTAGCCAATGTGTCTGTCCTTATAGACCTGGGATGCAATTTTCTTATCGGGGAAGCTCAGCAAAGCGCAATTCTTGACTGGGTCAAGCAAGGAAAAACCTTGCTTTGCTTTCAGTCCATGGGACAATACAATGAACTGGGCATTGAAAACACATTCATGACAAAAATTTTTGGAGCGCATCCATTGTCCGCCACAAAACTCAAAACTTTAAATTTTGACTCTGAAAAAGACTATAAAATAAAAATTAACGGAAGACCGTTGCCAGTCCTCTCCGATTGCAAAATTTTAGCGACATGGCAAGATAAATCAGCGGCATTAATAAAAATGCCTTATGGCAAGGGAAGCATTATAGTCGCAGGCTGGACGCCATGGAATGCGCCAACAAAGCTGATGCGCTTATTTCTAAAACATGCAGCCAACATTGAAAGCCCCATCCTGAAAGTCACGCCAGAAAAATGCAAGGTTGTCTTTCAGCAAAAAAAAGACAGCCTTTTAGCGCTAGTCTATAATGGAGAAAACAAAGACACAACGTGCAAATTGCAGTTAAATCCTGAAAAACTTTTCTGGAAAAATCAAGTTTATGATTTCAAATCAAATGAAAGCTTTAACTTAGAAAAAAATTCAATAAAATTACAAATGAAACCTTATGAAGTAAAATTTATCTGCTTTCCCAGCGGAAAAATACTCCTGCCATGAGTCCAAAGCAGGATCGGCTCAATTCCAATCAAAATAAAAAAGAGGCAATTGCCTCAATCATAGAAATTTAATTCAAAAACAATAGAGGAGAAATAAAATTGAACTTGTTTAATTTCACAAGAAGCTTTTGGGATAAATTAATTTCAGCTACCAATCGGAATATCTCATTGACTGCCGTATCAATTCTTATTACAATTACAATTACTTCTCAGGCCGCAGATGAAAATAAAACTGACAGATTTTCAGAAAGTCCGCTAAAAAACGGAGTTGCAAGCGGATGGCATCTAAAAACACACAGAGGCAAGCTAACTCCGTCCCTCTCTAATGTGTGCGCCAGCAAGCCGTCATCTCAGAGCTTTGAATTGGAAAATGCGTTGGGCTACTTCATCTCAGGCGACAGAGGATGCTCAGTCAACAACAGCTTCATGCCAATAAAAGGCGGGAATTATTATAAATTCACATTTCAAGCAAAAAAAGAGGGTGAAGCGTCTTGCGTCGCTGAATTGATATGGTTTGCCAAAGCATCCTGGTCTGACCGCTTCATATCTAAAGTCAAACTTTCAATAAAATCTGAAAAATGGGGGATAAATGAAGCGGTTATAAAAGCTCCCAAAGAAGCAAAATTCGCAATTATTCAATTTGAACTAAAAGGAAAACATGGGAAAATATGGATTGACGACCTAAGCCTTCAATCCTTAAGCAAAACACTTAAAGACTCCGAAAAAATCCCCTCAAAGCAAAAAGGATACATTATAAAAAAGCTTAATGGAATTCCCACAATGTATATTAACGGGAAACCCGTTTTTGCCAATTTTTTATTCAATTGCGTGTGGAAATCTGAACAAGCGTCGGATTCGCAAATGCAAGATTTCACAAAAGCAAAAATAGACTATCATCTCCTTCAAGCCGGTCTGGATTGGAACATTCCAAGCAAATTATCACACCCAAATAATGATCTGGATCGATTAATAAGATCAATATTGGCGAAAAATGCCAAAGCGCGTTTTTTAGTCAATATATTTTTGTTTGTCCCCAAAAGCTGGAATGAAAAACACCCTCAAGAAATATTGACGCTAGAAAACGGAAAAAAAATGCCGTTGGGGAAAAAGACAAGCATAGCCGCCAATTCTTTTGCATCCATTTTATGGCGCGAAAAATCAGGAAAGAGAATGCGCCAGTTGATAGAATTCCTTGACGCTCAGGAGTATTCCGATAAAATAATGGGATTTGTTCTTTTCTTTGGACATCGCGGTCAATGGGATCCGTTTTATCCGCCCGAAGGCGTTCCTGATCCTGAAAAAAGATTCAGAAATCTGATTATCGACAACTCCCAAGCCAACATCAACGCATTCAAAAAATGGACGAAAATAAAATACAACAACAAAATCACGCTTCTAAATGCCGCATGGGGCAAAGATCTAAGTTCTTTCAACGACATAGTGGTTCCGCTCGAAAAACAAGCGCTAGCCACATCTAATTTCACTTTTAGAAATCCCAGAAAAGAACAATACATCGCCGATTATTTCAAATACTACTCAGACATATTGGCTGAAACGTTGCTTCATTTTGCAAAATTGACTAAAAATGCCTCAGCTATCCCCAGACTAACAGGCGCGTATTTTGGTGGATTGATTCAACATTTTGACGGTGGAACAAAAGGAGTACTGCGACATGCTCACTTATCATTCTCAAAACTTTTAAATTCTAACAATATTGATTTTTTCTGCAACCCTCATTTTTACGGCTGCGCTGAAATTGGGAATTTCTCGCCAGGAAAAACAATAACAGGCAGCCTGCGGCTTCATAATAAACTTTTCCTCTTTGAAAATGACAACCCCACCCATCTTAGAAGACTGTACAAAAAGAGCATAACCTTTAAAAAGCTTACCCCAAAGAACATAAATGACACACTCGCAATATTAAAAAGAGATTTTGGCTGGTGTCTTTGCAGAAACACCGGCATTTGGTGGTGGGATCAAGACAGGCAATATCTGGGGCCTTCATGGTTTAATTCCCCTGAAATAATGGCTGCTATTTCAAAATTCAAACAAATAGGCGATAATAGCCTGAAGCAAGACCGCTCCTCAGTAAGCCAAGTGGCAGTCCTGATGGACCCTAACTCATTTCTTTATATGAAGCCTGAATGGGAAAGGTTCACTCAAACCTTAATGGCAAAACAAATAGATGCATTGGGAAAAATAGGAGCTCCCTTCGACTTATACCTTCTTGATGACATTGACAATGTGCCGCCTTACAAGCTGTATATATTCTGGAATGCCTTCTTCCTGTCAGAAGCGCAAAGAAAAATAATAAAATCAAAACTTAAGGCCTATGGAGCCACAGCATTGTGGATATATGCGCCGGGATATTTATCGCCAGAAGGCGTGTCTCTTGAAAAAATGAGCAATTTAATTGGAATAAAAATGAAAAAAATAAATGGTTCAGGCTACCCTCTGATAATGCTGACGAATCAAAGCCATTCAATAACGAGTTCACTTTGTGGAAAAACAGTTGGCTCAACAAAAGACTCGATTCAGCCTGCATTTTATTGCGATGATCCTGACGCGAAAATCCTTGGCCGTTCACTTCTTCGCGGAAAACCTGCGTTTGCGCTCAAAGAATTTCCTGAATGGAATTCCATATATATAGAAGCTACGCCCATCTCTGCCGCATTATTGAGGAACATAGCAAAATATGCTGGCGTTCATATTTATAATTCGAACGAAAACGACGTCATTTTTGCGAATAAGTCATACTTAGTCATTCATGGCATACAAAAAGGCAAAAGAACGATAAAAATGCCAACAGCTTGTGATATATACGATGCGTTTGAAAACAAACTCATTGGCAAAAATATAAGGACTTTTGAGTTCTTAATTGAGAAACCAAGCACTAAAATTTTGAGAATAGAATAAGCGCGAAAAATCCGATAGGATTTCCTCGCGGCCAAGGCCAAACGGCCTTGGCACTTTCCTGCGAGGACTCCTATTATAGCAATCACCAACAACAATTCAATGAGTGTAAAACAGATTTTTCATGCTATTTCCTATCTTTTTTTGCCTAACAGTTTTCCAATGCCATCAACAGCATAACTCTTCACTTGCGATTAAAGCTTCAGATATTCCCTGAATGAAAAATATGGTTCCCAACGCCCTCACATAGTAAGGGCTGCGGTCTGTTCCGTCAGGCGGAAGTATTTTTTCGAGAACTGCGCCCTTTAAATTGGGATCTGTTGGATTGACAAACTGCATATCAAGGCAAAATTTAGCAGCCATATTGTAGGCGTCTGCGCAGTCATTTTGCCCTGTCAATTTATCAAGTTTTTTCCAAAGAACCATGGCGCATGCTATTCCGCTTGTGGCATGACCGAAAGACTCTGAAGAAAAATCGATGTACGTTTTTCTAAAAAGTCCTCCATCTTTTCTCTGGGCTTTTTTGTACCATTCCGCCGCGCGCTTTGCGCATTCAAGGTATTTGACTTCTCCACTTTCAACATACGCATCCAGCATCGGCAAGCCCCACCAATATGCATGACGCGGGTGAATAAATCCCACATCAGGATTTGATGGGCCGTACTTGATCCAATTCCCGGATGGGTACTCCTCACTCAAAAGCCTTTCAGCTATTTCAAAAAATATCTTTCTGAATGCTTCATCTTTGTTCTTTTTATAAACCTTAAGAAATACGGAATCATCAATGAGGGGCCTTCCATCCTTATTGTGTCCAGAGCGCTCCAAAAATGTTTTTTCTTTGAAGTCGTAAAAATCATGCAATAACCCATTTCCGTTGTATGCCTTCCTTGCGCACCACTGCGCAGCCGCTATAATGTTGGGCCAATAGTCCTTGGAGTCATCAAATGTTGTCAGCTCAATAAGGCCATCCAGGCACTCAAGCACAGCGGCGGTGTTCACTTTGTCAAAAAAATCCTCACAAGCATAAATAAGCCCAAATTCGTCATCATCTTTATCCATGACTTGATTATTGGCTATGAACTGCGCGCTGAGTCTTGCGGCATCAAGAAACTTTTCTCCGCCCAATATTTGATGCCCTCTGATCAATGCCTTTACTGCCTGGCCACTGTGCCATATTGGGCAAAAAAAGCTCCACTTTTTATCAGCCGCATTGTACTCCCCTTTTATTGCCCCCTTCCATGAAAGCTGATGGTGTTTTTTTTCAGCAGAAGAATCCTCTTCTGTTTTCAGCTGGGCAATGTCCGCCAGCCAGTCGCACCCCATTCTGAGCCTGTCTTTCAGCAATTCCAAATCAATATGTTCCAAGTACTTGCTCATGCGAGCCTCCTTTTTATTTCTAGCCTTAAAATTGATAAAACATTATCTCACTGTGATAAAAACTACCCATTTTCATTGCTCTTTTGACACAAGGCAATCGGGACATAAAAAGTTCTGGGCTTATAAAAATTTTCTTTTCCCTTGTAAAGCATTTTATAAACAATTCTGCCAATAGAGGCTCCATAACTAGATGCTTCTGTTACAATCAGTGGCACTGAAGCCAAAGCGTTTGGATTATCTGAATATTGAATAAAAGATAATTCATCAGGAACTTTGATATTAATCTCTTCTGCTATTTTTGCAATAAAATCATAAAATTTGCGGTCATTAATCAATAAGGCATCAGGGCGCTCTTTTGAGTTTAATATATTTATTATTTTAGTTTTGGCCCCTTCTGGATCCTCTAAAAAACCAGCAGCCAAGTCGGGAAACTCTTTCAGATATTGCCCTTTGATTGCCTTCTTCACCGCCTCGTAGCGGCGGTGCGTCACCCATTTGTCGTTGGTTATTATTGCAGGCGCAATATGGCGACATCCTTTGCTCAACAAAAAATTAACAGCATCACGAGCGGCCTTCTCTTCATCCTGCAAAATCAAAGTTTCATTCTTTTCCGGCGCGCAGTGGGGATCGACCAGAATAACCGGCAGTGACATATTTTTTATCCTAGCAAGAAAATCATTGTCATTTAAACGCAAAACGATCACTAAGTCAACCGGATTCTTTGCCAAACTTTCAATAAAAAGTTTTTCCTGCTCTTTTGAAGCTACAATTGTTGATATGGTAAGTATGCCGCTTTTCATCAGTTCGCTATTAAGCCCTGCCAGCAAACGGGAAAAATAATCTGTTCGCGAAAAGTCAAGATCTTTTTCACGCTCTCTCTGTTGGATTACCACATATATCTGCCGCGAAAATTGATTGTTTTTATTCTGACTTTTACTGCTTTGAGCGTTTACTATAGTTCCTCTTCCCGGGCTGCGCACCAGAAGCCCTTCTCTGGCGCAGCGCGCAAGTCCTTCTTGGACAGTAACATAACCAAGCCCCCAGCGCAAGGCTAGTTCTTTGCCATTGGGCAGAGCTTCATTATGAGCAAGTTTTTTTGATTGAATAAGTTGCCGAATATGCCCAACAATTATCTCATCTACTGCCATCTTGCCCATTAAACTTAAATCCAAACAACTTATATCCATAATCAATTCGCCTATATAAAATATACTTAGTATGCGACACTATACATACCATCTATACCAATAGACATTAAAAAACCATTTAGTCAAGCATGAATATCGAAGTTGAACAAAACAAAAAGAAGAAAGCGACTTGGGAGAGCGCATATTGCGGCTTGGCAACCCGCAATTTATTGCGGCGCAAAACGGAAGCAAATTTAATGCCCTGACCACGAAAGCGCAAAATCCCTGCCCCTCTGAATAATCAATGATTTGAATACTGGACTCTTGTGCATATATTATGTGCGTATTAATAGCGCTTATCGCAGAAACACTTTTAAAACAGGAGAAACATTTTAATATGTACAGCGCATCAGATTTGAGAAAAGGATTAAAAATCGAAATAGAGAACGAGCCGTGGGTTATTACTGATTTTGATTTTTGCAAGCCAGGGAAAGGGACAGCTCTTTATCGTTGCAAGCTTAAAAATATGATCACAGGCAACACCATGGACAGGACTTACCGTCCTTCTGAAAAATTTGAAAAGCCTAATCTTGAGGAAAGAGAAACATATTATTCTTACGCTGATGGCGAATTTTATGTTTTTTCAGACACGGAAACTTATGAAGAAATCAGAATAAGCGGCAAGACTCTTGGCGAAAAGGTTTCTTTCCTTATCGAAGACTCCAACTGCAATATTCTTTTATTTAATGACCGCCCGATTGATATATCATTGCCTATCTTTATTGATAAAACTATTATAGAAACAGAGCCGGGCGCACGTGGCGACACCGCCACAAATGTAATGAAGCCGGCAACGCTGGACAATGGCTATGAGCTTCAAGTTCCTCTATTTATTAATCAAGGCGATGTTATAAAAATAGACACCCGCACAGGGCTGTACTCCGAACGTGTATCAAAAGCTTGACAACATAGCTCAATTAGAAAATTTAAGGAGCCGCTTTGAAATAAAAGCCAGGCTCCTTTCTGCTCTAAGGGACTTCTTTTCTTCTGATGGATTTCTGGAAGTTTCCACGCCCGTGAGGATTGACGCGCCCGCGCCGGAAGAATACATAGAAGCGGTCACATCGGGCTCATCTTTTCTGCGAACATCTCCTGAGCTGGAAATGAAGCGTCTTCTCGCGGCTGGATACGAGAAGATTTATCAGATAGGCCCATGTTTCAGAGCAGAGGAATATGGGCGCATGCATCGTCCTGAATTTCTGATGCTTGAATGGTATCAGGCAGGAGCCGACTACAATGCATTGCTCGAATTCACGCGAAAAATGCTGACTTTTGCCGCGCTCAAACTATCAGGCGAGCCAAAGTGCAGGTTCAAAAATCAGATCATCGACTTTTCTGGCGAATGGAAAATTTTTACAGTCAATGAAGCATTCTGTCACTTTGCGGGCGTTTCAGTTTTTGACGCTTTGAACAATGGACAATTTGAAGAACTCCTTGTTGAAAAGGTTGAGCCGAGCCTGCCAAGAGACATCCCTGTTGTCTTGAAAGATTATCCCGCGGAACAGGCTTCTCTGGCGAGACTAAAAAATGGTGATTCAACTGTGGCGGAACGGTGGGAATTGTATTTGGGCGGAGTTGAGATTGCCAACGCATTCAGCGAACTTGTCGATCCGGCAGAGCAGAAGACTCGCTTTAAAGAAAGCTCGGAGTTCAGACGGAAGCATGGAATGGCTGACTACCCGGAGCCCGTTAAATTTATAGAAGCATTGGATTATGGAATGCCGGAATCTTCCGGCTGCGCACTGGGTATTGACCGTCTGGCTATGATCATGGCTGACGGCAAATGTCTGGCGGATGTCGTTTTTCCGAAATAAAGCGCGTTCCTTTAAAGCATTCTTTGCTAAACGGGGCTATATTTTTCTTTTATGCATGAAACTTTATTTTAGGAGATTTACATATGAAGATGTCGAAACTTGTCGGACGCAGAATAAAAGAAGACCCCAGAGACGCCCAAACTGTCAGCCATAAATTCCTTATTCGCGGCGGATACATCAGGCCTGTGTCTGCTGGCATATATTCGCTTCTTCCGCTTGGCAAACGCATTGTGGATAAAATCGAACAGATCGTTCGCGAGGAAATGAACGCCATAGAAGGCCAGGAAGCGCTTATGCCTGTCGTTCTTCCCGCAGAGCTGTGGGAGGAGTCAGGACGATTTAAATCGGTTGGTTCGGAGCTTTTGCGCTTCAAGGACCGCAACAATAAAGACATGCTGCTGGGCATGACTCACGAGGAGGCTGTCGTTCACCTGATCCGCTCCGAGGTAAACAGCTACAAACAGTTGCCTGTCATGCTCTATCAAATACAAACCAAGTATCGGGACGAAGCCCGTCCCCGCGCCGGACTCATAAGGGTGCGCGAATTCACAATGAAAGACGGCTATTCGTTTCATGCTTCGCAAGAGAGCCTTGAGGAATATTACAAAGACGCGCACGAGGCGTACGTCAAGTTTTTCAAACGGATTGGACTTGCTGACTGCATCTCCATAGAGTCCAACTCCGGCATGATGGGCGGCAAAGTTTCGCATGAATTCATGGCCATTTCCGAGAACGGCGAGGACACTCTTTTCATATCTCCCGACGGATCCTACAAAGCTAACCGCGAAGTGGCGGTAGCCGCATGGAAATATGACAAGCCGGAGCTTCAAGAGCTTGAAAAAGTTCACACTCCAGGCAAAAAGACGATTGAGGATGTTTCGGCATTTCTTGAAATGAAACCGGAAAACACGGGCAAAGCTGTTTTCTACAGAGATGGCGATGGCAATCTCATTTTTGCCATGATTCGCGGCGACTTTGAAGTCAACGAGAGCAAGCTGCAAAACTTTTTGAAAGTCGGCGAACTTGTTTTTGCCGACGATGAGCTAATTAAATCCTGCGGAGCCCAGCCTGGCTTTGCGTCTCCCCTTTCGCTTGACCACAGCAAAGTCAGAATTGTTGTCGACAATTCCATTGCCGGTTCTGGCAATCTTGTGGTCGGCGCAAACGAAGAAGATTATCACTACAAAAACTTCAATCTGGAAAGAGACCTTAAAGACGCTGAGGTTACAGATATAGCAACAGTGCGAGAAGGCGACCCATGTCCTTTGACTGGCCAGCCTTTGCAGCTTAAGCGCGGGATTGAAGTTGGAAATATTTTTCAGTTGGGAACGAAGTATTCAGAATCTATGGGCTGCAATTTCCTCGACAAAAATGGCAAAACGCATCCCATGATAATGGGGTGCTATGGCATTGGCATAGGACGCGCTATGGCGTCGGTGGTCGAGCAGTCTTTTGACAAATGGGGCCCAATCTGGCCAATAAGCATAGCTCCCTATCATCTGCAGCTCTGCTCCTTGAATCCCAAAAAGAACGGAGTGGGAGAAGCCGCCGACAAACTTTACAAAGAACTTTCAGCCGGAAACGTTGAAGTCCTTTACGATGATCGCGGCGAAAAGGCCGGATTCATGTTCAATGACGCCGACCTGATAGGCATTCCATTTCGTTTGATTCTTTCGCCTAAGACTCTTGAAAATAATCAGATTGAATTTAAGCGGCGCGGCGCGGGTGACTCCGAGCTCTGGAGCCTCGACGAGGCGGCAGGCAAAATCAAGCATCTAATTGCCGAAGAATTAAGAAAGTATTCCTCGTAAGATCCGACGCAAATGCGCCAGAAAATATTCAAAACATTTAAAGCAAAAGAGCGAGCGGCCGAAGCGGGACTGGAAACCGTGCATTGCCAATAATGCACGGTTTCATTCTGCCGACAAATCCATAATAATAGTCTTGTTGTTCTTTTATTTAAAAACTCTTCCTATAAATGTTTCACCCCGGCCAAGATGCAAGGATAATTTTTGGCTCTGAGATTTCAGCTTTTCGCCAGTCCACATATTTTCGACGGTAAACTCTGATGAATAGCTTAGCGTCTTTTCGCCAGATTCACTTGCGCTAATGCCTATTATGTCTCCATTGCTGTAAAAAGAGTCGGCTGTGTCAAGAGTCGGCGTCATCCCATTCCATTGCAACAAACGTCTCATTACTTCATTGGGAACAATGGGGGCGGCAATGCAGACGCTTTTCCAATCGCCGAAATCTTTGGCCACAAATGCGGGTCGACCGCTGTCGGAAGCGTGGCCCAAAACAATGCTTTCAGGGTCATCGTAGTAAACTTCAGGAGAAATTTTGGCAACATTGGAATCAGCGGAAAGCCCAGGGTAATCTTCAATAAAGCCCTTTGCCTCTTCATCGCCAATGCTGTTTAAAATATTGCGTCCTTGTCTGGTCAAATTTATTTCGCTCAATTGAGAATTTTCATCCCAAAAAGTTTTTATGCCTGTCAAGCTTTCAGAATTTTCAAGAGAAAGAGCGTCATCGCAATATAGGCCTTGAGCATAAAGCCAGATTAGTATATTTCCATCTTTTTTAAGGTTGGCTTCTATCCATTCGCGCTCTTCCTTTTCAATTTTAAACGCATTAAGAAAAAGCCACGCCTTGGCCTTGGAAGACTTGGCGATGTCTTCCACAAAATAAGCCTCCCATTCAAAGCCATTCCTGTTGAAATGCTTCTGTATCTGGACGGCTGTATTAAGCCGCGGGAACTTAGTGCAAGAGCATATATATTCATAAGAATAATGCGAATAGGCAACATTTATTCTATTGTCACTTCCTGAGAAAGAAGCTGAATTGGGAGTCATTAATTTTTCATAAATGCCCTGAGTCTTTTCAATAGTTTTCATCAGCTCCGGATGGGCATACCATCCTTGTCCGTGCAGATCATACCACCACAGGCCTGTATTTTTGGATAGACGCGCAACAAAATTTCTTTTCAATGCCTCAATCGATTCTGCTATGCCATCGTTTTCTGTGCCGCCATATCTGAGATAATCGCGCCTTTCCGAAAGACATGTTCTCTGGTCATTTTCATCAAGAAAAATTTTATTTGACAAGTTCAGAGAGCCTGTTGGCATTTTCACATTGGCATCTCCTTTTATCAACTGCCTGAGATTATAGAAATGGGGGCAAACCACCATGTCTATGCCTTCTTCATCCTCAAGCATTTTTTGAAAGGCGTAAGATTTCTCTCCCGTATCCAAGTCCAAATAGAATTCTTGCATAAGGTAGCCAGCAAAAGTTCCGACAATTATATCATTTGGGAAAACATCTTTTATGTCACGGCTGATTCTGCCCATAAGTTTGGCAAAAGCTTCGCCTCCCCACCTTGCGTGCTCTATGGAATCCCAGCTTTGAGCGGGATCTTTCAGGAAGCCATGCCTGCTTATATGTCGCCTTGCATAATCTGGCGGCAGCGCTTTTTCCATTTCGACCGGAGGCATTTCTTTTGCTTCTTTCAGCATTTTTCCAGGCTCGCTGAAATAATGGTGATAATCGTCTGTTTTTTGCAAATAGGCAGTGTCAGGAAGCCTGAGATCGTCTTCCCCAAAATCACTTAAATTCTCCCATTTCCGGGAACGTTCAGACTGTCCGCCTGGGTACAAGTCTTTCAGCCATTTGCGGAAGTTGTCAAGAGCGGGCGGGCTGAAGTCATTTGAATCCAGGCCGGCGGACGCTGAAAAATTGCACCATTCGCCACAAGTTCCACTTCCAAAAAATATTCCTGCAAAATTGTTTTTCCAAATGCTTTTGCTTGCGTGCTCCGCAAAATTTCTAAACGCTTTTTTCATATCATCAAGATATTTTTTTGAATAAAACGACACATGCTGAACTTTATGGCGCAAGCTTCCGCCGCCCATTTTGCTCCATGGAACAACAAATGAAGACGCGCATGCTTTGGCGACAGCCGTCTCTTTATTCTCTATGTAATTGTGTCCGTCGCTGAAAACTTTCATTTCATCCTGATTCGCTTCATCCCACCACGGCGGAGATTGCACCAGAAAACGCGGCAATAGCAATATGCCTGGGTCTTGCCTCAAGACCCGCTCCGCCATTGAATCAAACAGACTCCAGTCATATTCATTTTCGCCATGCCAGCCAAACATTAATGGATATAGAAAATGCTGGATTTTTACTCCAGCAGCGGCAAATTGTCCAGCCAAATCATCCAAGTCCCTATCTAAAGGATCGTAGGCATAAAGCCCAGCTGGAAGCGGGCTTCCATCTTTTTCTATTACCGGCTGGCCGTTTGACCTTGACACTTTATAAGCAGGAATCGGCTTTTCGTCAGCATCTAAAATTGCGAATTTGACGCTTAGGGCAACCTCGTCATTCAATAACAGACTCAACTCGAATGCGTCCTTGAGAAGAGACTCTGTCGAAAGAGAAAACGCCCCGGGCGACAAAACTTTTTGGCTTAAAATAAGCGCGCCCTTATTGTCCGTTATTCTCAATGCAATCTTTTCTTTTGCAGTCCCTTCGCTCCTTTGCCATATCTTTCCTTCAAGCGCCTTGCCTTCAGTTATAAGAAAGCTGTCCAAAGACATTCCCAGGCAGCCTCGTGAAATTTCATCTTTTTCAAGAGCAAGAATCAGGCTGCCAATGAGTTTTTGATAATCTTCACGCGACCAGTTTTCATCGGTTGAGAATCCTGCGCATAGCACGCGGCCATTAATTTCCTCTGAGTGCAAAGCTTCCACAATAGTGACAAAATCAGTTATTTCCGGAGCGGGGCTTATCCCTTCAGGAGCTTCCAGAACAACAGCTTTGCGACCTGCATGCAAAGCCCTCAGGCTTCCCTGCAGCGCAATGTTTTTCAGGTTGCCATCAATAATGCCGGAAAAGTCCTTGCCCGCTTGAAGCTCGCCAGGCTCATGGCAGAATTCGCTCTCCCGCGGCGTCATATAAAATGACAAACCCAAATTGTTCCGCCATTCAGACGCCCAGCACTCGCGCCAGAAACCTATATAAAACGGGTCGTCTATTTGCCATTTCCCTTCCTTTTGAACGCATGGTGTTTCAAAAGGAGCTCCGCCTAAAACAATTATATCTCCGCCCGCCTCAAGAAAACCTTTTAAATTGTCATACGCTTCCATTGGAAAGCTGCCGCCATAAGGAAACAGAAGAGTTTTAAATCCTGCATTGCTGCCTTTAAGGTCTTTGGCATCAACAACTTCATACTCACTCAAAAGGCTATTCAATTGGTTATTTTTGAGTTTAAAAAAACTTTTTTCAGGGAAGAAGTCAGGGTCATAAAATACGGCAACAGAAGAACTGTCATGCGTTTTCATGTTTGTTTTCCTTATTATTTCTAGGGTAATGAAAAGATTATATTTGCTTTATTTTTTGCTTAAAAACTCTTCCTATAAATGTTTCACTCCGGTCAAGACGCAGTGATAGTTTTTGCCCATTAGATTTTAGCATTTCCCCAGTCCACATATTTTCAACGGTGAACTCTGATGGGAAGCAGAGAGTTTTCTTTCCTGCCTCACTTGCGCTAATGCCTATTATGTCTCCATTGCTGTAGAAGGAGTCGGGAGTGTCAAGTTGAGGAGTCATCCCGCCCCATTGAAGCAAGCTTCTCATGACTTTGTTGGGAACAATAGGCGCGGCAATGTAAGCGCTTTTCCAATCGCCAAAATCATGAACAGCAAAAGTTGTTCTTTTGTTCTCTGAATTTATTCCCAAAGAAACCGCATCTGAATCATTGACATATATTTCAGGAGAAATGCGATTGATGTTGCTTTCTTGCGCCGCCGCTTCTTTCACATCTGCCATAAACCCCGCAACCTTCTCGCCCATAAGCGAAGCCAAAGCCGGGTGGCTTAGATTTCCAAGCTCAATGTCACGCAAATAAGAATCGACATCCCAGTCAAGTTTTATGCCCGTAAGATTTGAGGCGTATTCCAAATCCATTTTGCCGTCACGGTAGATGCCGGGAGCGTAAAGCCAGATGAGCAAATTGCCGTCGCGTTTGAGATTATTATTTATCCATTCGCATTCTTCTCTGGACATGTTGAATGTGTTAAGGAATAGCCACGCTTTGGCCTTGGGGGCTTTGGACATGTCTTTTTTAAGGAAAGCCTCCCACCGAGAGCCATTTCGATTAAAATGCTTCTGAATATGCTCATGCGTATTGAGCGGGCTGAATTTAGAGCAGGCGCAGTGATATTTATAGCCGTCTGTGGCATAAATGACATTCAAGCGATTGTCTGAATCCATAAAGGACGCTGGATTGGGAGTGTTCATTACATGACTGAATATCCCAAAGGTTTTTTCAATAGTCTTCATTATATCAGGATGGTCATACCAGCCATGCCCAAATAAGTCATACCACCACATTCCCACATTTTTTGACAGCCTGGCCACAAAGTTGCGCTTGCACATCTCAATAGCTTCTTTCATTGTGTCATCGGGAGTTCCGCCATAGTGAAGGTAGTTTTTGCGTTCAGTTAAAATTGTGCGCTGGTCATTTTCATCCAGGTAAATTTTATCTGACAACCTGATGGAGCCAGTCGGGCTTTTTATATTTGCGTCGCCGCTGGCAAGTTCGCGGTGCGAATAATAATGCGGAGCAACGTAAAGGTCAGGCGAGTCAGGCGAATCCAAAGCAAATTCAAAGCCGAGCCCCGACGCGCCGTCATCTAAATCAACAAAATATTCCTGCATTAAATAGCCATAAAAAGTTCCAACTATTATTTTGTTTGAAAAAGCCGCGCGAATGCCACGGGAAATCTCCTTGAGCAACTCAGGGAAACTTTCTCTGGTCCATGAAAAGTATTCAATTGAATCGGCGCTCTGTTGCGGGTCTTTAAGAAAACCGCAGCTGCTGACATGGCGGCGCGCAAAAGTGGGAGGCAAGGCGTTTTCTATTTCTGCTGGCGCTATATTTTGAGCATCTTTAAATATTTTGTCCGGCTCGCTGAAAAGCCCATGAACAAAATCAGTTTCAATGAGATATTTAGACTCGGGAAGCTTGACGTCTTCTTGCGCAAAATTCTTTAAATGCGCCCAAGCTTTTGCGCGTTCATTCGGTTCGGGATATTTGTTCTTGAGCCATTCGCGAAAAGCCGTTAGCGCAGGCTTGCTCATGTCTTCCCAGTCCTGACTGGCTTTCTCTGCAAAATTGCCCCATTCCCCGCAAGTCCCAGCGCCAAAAAAGACGCCTAGGAAATTATTTCTCCAGATTTGTTTTTCCACATGCCTTGCCAAACTCTTCATTCCTTTGGCAATATCGCTGCGCCATTTTTTAGAAAAATATGAAGCTTGTTTTATGCGACTGGAAAGTCCTCCATTGTTGAATTTGCTGTAAATGGGCAATTGAGTCCCGTAATGAAAACCGACTTTTGCTATTTTTTTGTTTTCCAAATAATTGCGCCCGCTCCGATAAACCTTCACTTCATCGGGATTGGCCTCGTCCCACCATGGCGGAGTCTGCAATAAAATGCGGGGGAAAATCAATGCGTCAGGAGCGCGCCGCAAAATGCGCTCTATCATATGGTCAAGACTGCTCCAGTCATATTCGTCTTCGCCTTTCCAGCTCAGCATGAGCGGATGCAAAAAATGAATTATTTTTATTCCATGAGACGAGAAGTCGGCGGCTATGCGGTCCAAATGCCGATCGACCGGATCAAACGCATACATGTCAGCGGGCATTGCCCGTCCGTTTTTTTCAATCACAGAACAACCGTTTTGTTTGGACACTTTAAAATCCGGAAGTTTGCCACTGTCTGCTTCCAATATTGAAAAGGGATATTCTATTGTCTCTTCATTGTCGTTTTTAATCAACAAAGCAAATGCGCCTGAGCCTAAATCTGCAAGGGGAAAATTTCTCTCGCTGCCGGAGTCCGCGGAAAAGGCCGCCATTGTATTTCCTTTGGCGTCGACAATCTCCAGATTTGCGGTTCTTTGAACATCATCCTTGCGATTCCATAGCTCAAGACAAAGCTCGCCTCCATGGGGGATCGTCGTTCTGGAAAGCCGCAGACCTAATGAAGATCTGGACGAATTGTCTGCTTCAAGAGAGTCAAGCAGCGAACCTAGAAATAAACGATGGTCATTGGCAGTCCAATCTTTGCCCGCCTCCAGGCCGACGCAAAGCACGCGCCCTGTTATATCGCGAGAATGCAGGGGCTCCACAATTGTGACAAAATCGATGATCGTTGGAGCAGCAGACAACTCTGGAGTGGTTGACATTACATTTGCCGTCCGTCCGACTTCCAATGGCAATAATTTCCCAAGATATGCTTCGCAAGGCCATAAGGTTTTAGAGCCGGAGAAAGCTTTCTGAAATTTTTCATTGACATTTAAGGCAAATCCATCATGATACCACTGGCTTTTTCTGACTACATTGTGGAATGAAAATCCCAAGCTATTGCGCCATTCTGAATGGAAGAATTCTTTCCAAAGGCCAATCTGCAGAGGGTCGTGTATTTTCCATTCGCCTTCCTCTAAAATGCAGGGCTTTTCAAAAGGAGCTCCGCCTAAAACAATTATGTCTCCACCATTGCCAAGCAAGGCTTTCAGCTTATCGTAAAGTCCCATGGGGAATCTTTGCCCATATGGAAGAATCAAGGCGTCAAAAGTGTTTGTGTCAACATTTTGCAACTCTTGAAAGTCCAGAATTCGACAAGAGCCACATATTGCTTCAGCTTCAAAGCTGTCGCCCCAGAAATTGTGCTCCGGGAAGAATTTAGGGTCATAAAATACGACAACAGAAGAACTGTCCTGCGTTTTCATTTTTCTTGTCCTTGTTCTTTTTAGGGTAATAAAAAAATATTTGCTTTGTTATTTATTTGCGTCAGTGAATGTGACAGGAGAGCATTTTGTAAGTCTTTTGCCTTTTTTAACAATGGATATTATATATTCAACCTTGTACTCTTCACCATTTTTATATGTAGTCTTGTCCCATTTTGGATAGTTGCCGTTGTTTATCACTCCCAAATGGGGCCAACTCCAAATATTCAGCCATGCGCTGTTTTTAGCTATTAAATCTAAAACACAATCTCCAGAGCCCCTGATGGACACCATCTTCATTCCGGCTTTTATTGTCCTCCATTTGCCAATTTGATCCAAAGCTCCGCTTGATTCGTAATGCCTTTGCATGCCCGTCAGCTCCAGATCCGTTTTATTTGTCGGAGCTATTGCCCTGAAAAGACATGCGAACATGCTTGTGTTTTTTTCCTGAGATGGCATATACGAGTAAGACACGGCGATTGAGTCAGAGAAAAAATCAAGTCTTTCCTTAACGTGTCCATCATTCCAAAAATAATCAAAAGACACAGAAATTGACGCATTCTTTTTGTTTGTTAAAATCGTTGCGTTTAAAAGCTTTGTTTCAGGAAATTTCTGAAAAAACTTCCATTTCTGAATGAATGATGCCTTAAATCTTATTAATCCTTTAACGTCAACGATGTATTTCCCGTTTTTATACAGCGTGGCGCTGTATGCGGCTGCTTTTATTTCTCCCCATTTGCCGTTGTCGGAGAAAGTTTCGGCAAAGCCGCGCGGAGCAATCAACACGATTATAATTGATGTGGCAAAAAGAATCTTCACCATTATTTAGCCTTTTCTATTTCGATGCCGCCCACTCCAACACCGCCAGATAACTCAATGTCAAGCTCGCCGTCCAGAACAAGAACATCCTTCATTTCAAGCACATACGCCTTTGCCCACCCTCCAGCCATTGCGAACGGATCTATCAACTCAGGATGCCGGACATTTTCAGCCTTGACTGATATTTGCCTGATTCCCGGGCGTTTGTTTTTAATATATGTCTCGGCAAAATGAATATATATATTGTATTTGCCTTCTGGAATAGGAATCTTATACACAATTCGTCCGGCATAGGCTTCGGTCTGGTAAACCCTGTCAATGTCTGTGTTCTTGATTTCCAGCTCCTGGCCTCTGTCCGCAAAATTTGCTCCTTCGTTGCCGTAGGCTCCACAATCCGAATATTTCTGATCAGAGAGCCATCTGGAGCCATCCGGAGCCGTGTATTCGCCGTCGCTTGCGCAAATAATTCTCGCGCGATCTTTGCTCAAATCCTCAAGAAGTTTCTTCTGGTTTTTAAGGGCTTTTCTGTTTCTATCAACTTCTCCTGACGCATTTTTCACCTCAAAGTCATCCATGAGTTCGCGCAAGGCAAAGGCGTCTTTGTCTTTCAGCGCGTAAATCATTCCGGCAACAATATCTCCCGGGATTTTCCCAAGACATTTTTTGTCTTTGAGTATATATTCAGCCTTGCCCGTTATTTCCTCTGCTGCTTTTTCGGGAAGAGCAAAGTTGCATTTGACTTTGCCAACGCCGTTCTCAAGCCTGAATATCCTTACTTCATAAGGCTTCATCTCAACGTCATATTTGCCACCGCTCAAGAAGTTGCTTGAAAGATTCCTGTCATAAACAAGATCCCTTGCCTTGTCGGCTGAAGCCTGGAAATATCCACTGGAAGACCAAGGGCTGTTGTTGATTAATCGCAAGTAAACACTGCTGTTTTCTGAGGCAGTTTCCGCGATGATTCCCTTTGCGCTTTCGACAGGAAGCATGGAGAATTCCAGCTTTGGCGTCGCGTAAAAAGACTTGCAGAAACGCCTTATTTGCCGTCCGTGCGCGGTGTCCATATTGCAGTCGATCTGGGCATACATAATTGTGTTGGGAATGGGGTCAATCACTGCGTTCACAAAAGGCTCCATGGCATTGTCTTCCACTCCCTGCGACACAAAGATTCCGCGTGAAGAATTGTTCCACATCCAATTTTTCGCGCCTTTTGCCGGACAGTCGACTTCGTCAAAAAACATAGGCAGTCCTCTGTCGAAAAAGTATATGGCGTCTGAGTTTTTTATCAGTTTTCTGGAGTTTGTGTTCCACGCTTCAATATAGTTTGTGTTTTCTTCTGGAGTGGCAAATCTGTAGCGGCGAAGCATTCTGGTGACAAGAGTGACATGCGGATTGTCCGTGTATCTTGCCGGAGGATATGCGGCCTCAAAAAGGCTTTTGTCAAGAAACTTGTCGCGCTGCTGTTTTGTGCCTGAGCTTTCAATAAACGGATTCTCATGGTCTATGAGGAAAAACGGGACCAGATAGAGACGCCATTTGCTTTTTCCTTTTGTGATTATTTTCGAGACTTTTTCCGTGGCTTCACGCACCTTTGCAGCGCGCCATGCCAGCCAAAGTTTTTTATATTTGCCTGTCAGAATTTTATAGCGCTCCTGAAAACGCTTCGGATTTGTTGGATCAATATTGAGCTTTGTTCCCGTTTCTTTTTCAAAGAGGCCAACGGTAAAGTCGCCGTATCCAATGTCACAGACACCCAGCCCGGCCTTGACTGAAGGGAAAAACGTTGGCAGCCAGTACTTTCCGGCTATCATAAACATGCCGGCCACTGGCCCTGCGTCCTTGTAAAAATCATATATTTCAGAAATTGTGCCATTGAATGCTTCGGACACTTTTGGGTGAAGAAAATTCACGCCTCGCGAGCCGCGGGCATTTATCTGGAGTCCGTTTTTGTCAACCATAAAAAGAGTGTCGTCTCCGCGCTGCATCTTCCGGTCGCTTACCTTAAAGCTTTCAGACGCCTCCAGGTCAGGCGAGCATTTGAACTCCACTCCCAACATGCATTTTATATTGTTGCTGGCATACATTTTTATAGCAAGAAATATAGGGTCAAGCTCCTGGTTTGAAATTTCCTTATTGTGCTTCAGCGAGGGATAGTCGCCCTTATTGTACATATACACTCCCTCTCCGGTCATGTTCCGGCCTTGAAATCTGAGCCAGGTAATTTTCCGCTCAATAGCCTTATACCAGGAATGCCAGCCTTTTATGTTTCCGTTGTGGTAGGTCATGTTGTCGAACAATGAATTTTCAGTTCTGCCCGTGGTGGCTGCCATCACGGATATTCTTTCGTTGAAGGAGCCAAACATCCTTTCGGTTTCCGGGACTTTCAGAGCAGGCAGGCCGCCCTCTATTTTATAGACATTTATCTTGCAAGCCGCCGCCGGATGATTTCTGTAGCCGCTGACAACAACAATCGCAGACTTGGGGCTGGCGGGCCAGCAAATATAGCGCAATGTTTTTGTCTTGCCGCTTAAGGGATACTTGCCGCCTGTGTAGCATGCGCCGGTCGCCGACCATTGCCCGCGTCCTTTGGGATTGTTGCGAAAGCGAATGGGGAAAGTTTCCATCAAACCGGACATTATATAACGCGAGGCGTTGTCAGGAACAACAACTTCCACTAAATACGGCTTGCCAAACTCCATCTTCTTTGCGCGGTATGCAAACCAGTCCCACATTCCGCGCCCGGTCTCACGGTACTTCATCCCGTCGCGCTCAACAATGCGCCCCTTGTCAACAATGGGAGGGCTATACATGCCTGAATGGTCAACGAACGCGGCCTTGTCTTCAACTTTCTGCGAGCAGTCTATGCTTTCAACAAGCTTCAGGCGTTTTTCGAATTCCTTCTCGAAATCTTCAAGCGCAACCTTGTCCTGTTTTATAGGCCCGACAATTACCATTTCGTCTTTTCTTTTTTCCAGAACTTCTGATTTTGCGCCATTAAGCTGCCAGTTCAGCACATAAGCGCCTGGGACGCGAGTTGCGACAGAAAATTCATAGCAGGCAAAATCATTGTCTTCTTTTTTGAATTTTCCTTTGACGCTTTCAATGACTTTATCTGAATCAGCGTCAACAAGCTTCAACTCCGGCGCGCTTTTCCCCTTCAATCCTGCGGGAATTTTTAATGTGTAGGAAATATTCTTTTCATTATATTCAAAAACAGGATGCTTGCGCCCCGATGGCTTTGCGTCCATGACTCCCATATGCCTGGGATTTACTCCCATAAAAACCGGCTTGTTGCTGTGGGTTCTGCTTTCTGTAACAAAATTAATGCCGCCCGGCAAAGCTTTGGAATTTTTCCACTGCGAATCGTCAAATGAAAGAGCCCGCCAGTTGCCGGACGCATTCAGCGATGTTTTCCAGCCTTTTCCTCCAAGAATCCGTTCGATCTGCCCATCACGTCCGGCAGCGAAAGCTTCAAATAAAAGGATAGGTTTTTTTGCAAGCCATGAAAGCCAACTTTTCCTGACGGCAATTACATTTTCGCCCTTTTTAAGATATGAGCCCAGGTCAACGCTTTTGACTGTCCCATGAAAATAATGCTTGTTTCCTGAGGCAACTTTTTGATCGTTTACATATATGTCATAATCTTCCGGGGCTTCAAAAGTAGCGTGCGCCACCACCGGTTTCCAGGGCAATGTGAATTTGCGTCTGAAATAAACATTTGAACTGTATGGAACAATTTTCATGCTCTTTATTTTTACCGTTGCGCCCGGAGTCAAACAAGTAAATTTCACCCCGCTCTCATCGCTGTTGAGATTCCTGACAAATCCTAAGTCTGTAGTAAACAGTTGCGCTTTTGTCCCTTGCACTGTAAATTTTTTACTTCTGCCGTAGCCGCTGCCTTTTCTAATCTGAAAAAGCCATTCAGTTTTTGGAACACTCTGCTGAACGCTCATTTCCAGACGGTAAACATCCTTCTCGCACTCGCCCCAATTGGAGCCCAATCGCGGCCCGGCAACTCCCGCCAGCTCAGGAGATGGCCCGAAGGCAAAAGAAAATCCCTTCCTGGGGGTGTCAAAAACCAACGCTCCATTTTTTATTGCGTACTTTCCGGATGAATAGCCGTGTTTTTTTATCCAATCCTCCGAAAAAACGCATGGCTTGCCGTACTCATCCTTAAAAAAGTCAACGCCGCTCTCATTGAAATTCTTTTCTTGCGCCTTTTCAGGATAAGTCATCAGCTTGCTTCTCCACGTGCTTTCCTCATGCAATGGATAACTCACGCCAAGATTTAAAGGATCTTTGTTTGCCGCCCCGAAGATGGAAGATGTTAAAGTCAATGATGTGAAAAATAGCAATCTGGAAAGGTTCATTGCAAACTCCTGAATTATTTAATGTTTATATTTTATATTTTTTATTCGGTGATTCCAAAAAGCGGCTGATAAAAACGCCAGTCCGACTGCATATCATTCCTTGACAAGTCATTCACATGGAAGTCGGCATATAGAATATTCATGCGTGAATAATGAGGATAAGCCGAGCCCTCATTGGGCCCCATATCTTCTCTCGGGCCGCCAATTTTCCCTGCAGTGGTGCCGTCCTCAGTTGAGCCTTCTTCTCCAAAAAGAAGCCGCTGAGAAGGTTTTGAAATCTTCCGGCTCGGCAAAAAGAGATTGCATCGATCCTCTGAATAAGTAAGATCAATATTTTTGTAGATAAGTCGACACAGCTGACTGTTCATTCCATAATTCCAGCGTTCGTAATTAGCTACTTTCATGCTGTATACATCTACTCCTACAGGACAGTCCAAGATTTTGCAGTTCATGGCCACAGCCCCGTAATATTGATACGAATCTACTTTTAAGATTCCGGCATCCAAAAGCATGCCTCCCCAATATCGTGGAGATCCGGCTCCCACCAGATAATATGGCGCGGGCATTGTGTTAAAGTCTGTTTCGTAAACAGCCATGGCAACGCCCAACTGCTTCAAGTTTCCTTTGCATTGAATTGACTGGGCAGCGCCCCTGGCTCTGTTCAAGGCAGGCAGCAACATGCTTGCGAGAATTGCTATTATCGCTATTACAACGAGCAATTCAATGAGTGTAAATCTATTGCTTTTCATTAACTTAATCTCCTTATTGTATTGCCTTCATAAAATTTCTGTTTCAGAACTTCGTGAATAATCCTTTTAGAGCAATTGTCCCGTGAAGCTCCGGCTACAAGGAATTCAGCGGCTCTCTTTCCCATTTCGGCCCAGGGGGTTACAAAACTTGACAAATCCAGGCCAAGACTCGGCAAGGACCTCTTCTTGTGATTGCTCAAAACTGACAAGTCGTCGGGGACCCTGACTCCCAATTTGCCCAATTCGATTACAAGATCCAAGGCATTCATGTCATTGCTTTGCACAAACACAGCGGAGAAGCCTCCTTCGGCAATAAGCTTCGCGGCTTTTCTGCATCCTTCAGCATCACGCTCTTGAAAAGAAAAGACATTGCGGGTTGAATGCTCCAAGCCTTTTTCATTAAAAGCTTTCTTCATTGCGCGAAGACGCCCAGACATTTCAACATTGCCAAAAACTCCGGCAATTTCAGAGTGGCCGCGCTCATAAAAAATATCAACGGCGCTTTGGATGTACACCTCATCGCTTTCATGAATTATGCACGACCCCTTAAAATCCTCAAAGACTCGGTTTATAACAACGAAGTCTTTTTTCTTTTCCTTTAAAATTTCGTAAAATTCATCCGCCCATCCCCAAGTCAATTCCCAGATAATAAAAACATCAGCGCTGTTTGCCACCTTCTCAAAATCAAAAGCCTGTCCAGAATAATCGATGTTCACAATTTGAAGACGATGCTTGCTTCCGCCTATAACGTTGCTTACACCCAGCAACGCCGCCATTGTTCTTTCAGCGCAAGTATAACCGTCAAGAGCCTCATCCGCCCCAACCGGAAACAAATATCCAATATTCAAGGCGTTCTTGAAATGCCTGTGTTTGTACCCCAATTGAGCGGCGGAGCTTTTTACTTTTTCGATTATATCATCAGAGAAATGCTCAAGTTGAGCTCCGCATAATATTTTTGAAACAGAAGTCCTGTCAACCTTTGCCATCTTAGCTATGTCAGATTGAGTCACCATAAATAATTGCCCTTATCTGCAATGTTCACATTGTGTACATAAAATTATATACTAGAAAAGCAATTTTGTCAAGCGGAAACGCTTTTTATTTTCCTCGCATCTGAGCTTCTTGGCAACCCGACGGCTCCGCCAAAAGTCCAGAAAAATAAAAAAAACGACAAAGTCGGAATAAAAACCGGACTTTGTCCGGGCTTGATCCAGCGGAGAACGCGCTGGTCGGCAAAGCCGAAAGCTGTTGGCGTATAAAAATTTGCGCGACATAATATCAGAGATGCTGGCTGTTTTAAAGCGAAGCTAAAACAGGCAAATGTTGTCTCCTCGCCCGTGCATTGGACTTTTGGCGGAGTCGTCGCCTTGGCATCCATAAAATTTTGCTTTTGAAATTTGTTATAATTGCTTGATTTAACGTAGACTTGCGCTAAACTATGCCTTCGTATTTGATTTCCTAGCAGGATGGAAGTCATAAAAGCAAGTGTGGAATTAACCAAAAACAACAAAAACAAAAGAATCGTAAACAATGTCAACCGAACAAACAAACAATCAGACCGCAACGGGAACTACAAGTTTCGTCGATTTAGACAACATGCCCTCAATGGAGGAGCTTCTTCAACAGGAATGCAAAAATAATTTTGTGGAAGGCTCCATACTTGGCGGCACAGTGGTAGAGAAAAGAAGTGACGGAGCCCTGGTGGATATCGGCTACAAAGCTGAAGGGTTTGTGCCTTCCTCTGAATTCAGAAACTGGGAAGACGTCAAAGTCAAAGATGAAGTGGAAGTATTTCTTGAAGAAATAGAAAATGAAAACAATATGCCCGGGATAAGCCTTCAGAAGGCGTATTTCATGAAAGCCTGGGAAAGAATCACTTCTGAATATGGCGAAGACAGCGTTATAAAAGGTGTAATGAAACATCGCGTAAAGGGCGGCATCATCGTGGATCTGCTGGGAGTTGAGGCGTTTTTGCCAGGCTCACAGATAGATATAGGCCCCGTTCGCAATATGGATGAATACCTTGGCAAAGAATACGAACTTAAGATACTGAAAATCAACAATGAGCGCCGCAATATTGTAGTGTCTCGCCGCGAGCTTCTTGAGGAATCCCGCAAAGGCAAGCGCGCCAGCCTTCTTAAAGATATGGAAATCGGCCAGGTTCGCGCTGGGCTGGTTAAAAATATCACCGATTTCGGAGCGTTTGTTGATCTTGGCGGCGTGGACGGACTGCTTCATATCACCGACATGTCCTGGGGCAGAATTTCACATCCTTCCGAGATGCTTGAAATTGGTCAGGACATCGAAGTTATGATTCTCGACATCGACTATGAAAAAGAACGCGTATCTCTTGGACTCAAGCAGAAAAGCGAAAACCCATGGCAAGACGTGGACACCAAATATCCGGTCGGAACTGTCGTCAAGGGTCGCGTGGTCAACATCATGCCTTACGGAGCTTTCATCGAAATCGAAGACGGTGTGGAAGGCCTTATACATGTGTCCGAAATGTCCTGGACCAAGCGCATCACTAAAGCTGGCGAAGTTGTCAGCGTAGGCGAAGAAGTCGAAGCGGTTGTTTTGGATATAGACAAGGACGAGAAGAAAATCTCTCTCGGCATTCGCCAGAAAACTCGCAATCCATGGGAAGTGCTTGCTGAAAAGTATCCTACCGGAAGCAAGATCAAAGGCAAAGTCAGGAACATGACCAGCTATGGCGCGTTTGTAGAAATTGAAAACGACATTGACGGAATGATTCATGTTTCAGACATGTCCTGGACACGCAAGATTAACAATCCGAACGAAGTATTGAAGCCAGGCGAAGAAGTCGAAGCCATTATTCTTGACATCGACCCAGACCAACAGAGAATTTCCCTCGGCTTGAAACAAGCGGAAGATGATCCATGGGCAATGATCGAAAATCTTTACAAGATCGGCGACCTGGTCAAAGGAAAAGTCACAAAAATAACTGCCTTTGGCGCATTTATTGAGCTGTCCCATAAAATTGACGGCCTGATCCATATTTCACAGATAAGCAAAGATCACGTGGAAAAAGTCAAAGACGTGCTTGCTCTTGGCAGCGAGATTGAAGCCAGAGTCATCAAAATTGACAGAGACGAAAGAAGAATCGGCTTGAGCATAAAAGCAGCTCAGGAAGACTTCTCTGACGACGACCTCAAGGCTGCCGGCGAAGAATTCACAGCAGCTCTTCGTCCTGGCGACAACATGGTTGACATGGGTGAGCTTCTCGGAAACAGCTTTGCCGAACTTGACTCAGTTAAGATGGAAGAGCCTAAAGCAGCAAAAGTTGCTCCAGTAGAAAAAAAGGCGGAAGAGCCTAAAGCGGAAGAAGCCGCTTCAGAAGAAAAGAAAAGCGAATAATATCGTTTAGATGCAGATGACGCCGGGCGCGCTGTGAAGCGCTGCCCGGCAAAATATAAGAAAAATGCCGGCAAGTCCGGCATTTTTTTTTGTCGAAATTTCAATATTGCATGCTATTTTATTTAACAGGAATAATATGGATGCAATAAGGGCGCGATATATAATATGGATAATGAGCGACAAATGAATTTTGATTTTTCAAAATCCACCGTGGAGCCGCGCTTGTCGCAGCTTAATATGAAAAGAGCCGCATTGGCTTGGCTCATTTCGCTAAACCCAAGCGGAATAAGCGTTGACACGCCGACAAGGATATCAAAATACAAAGCCGACGTGGCGGCATTCTGGTCTGAGCCCAGAAAAAAAATTCTCAAGCCTGAAAAAACATTGATAGTGGAAACAAGGCGCACACGCGAAATGTGCTGGCCGGATTGTTCGGAAAAGGACAGATTGCTTCCGGTGTTGAGAGAAAAAAAAGAGCAGGAAAAGTCAATTCAGGAACAGATAAGAAAAGATGAGCCTTGGCTCAGGGATTCAGACACTTTGTTTGATGAAATAGAAATATGGAATTATGAAAAAAGCTCCAATAAAGATTACCCAAAATGCCATCGTCAAATAGAAGAAATCGAACATGCGCTTTACAAAGGCAGCCGCTTTGAGCAGATCCGCAGAGCTTGTGTGGCTGATTACCTATACCTGGCAGTGCCGGAAGGCGCGGTTCATCCTGATGAGCTGGCTGATGGATGGGGCCTTATTTTTGTGAGCGACGACCTTAAGGCCACCGTAATAAAAGAAGCGGACAACTGGAATTGCCCGGAAAGCAATCGCCTGCATCTTATCCAAAACATAGCCATATCTTCCACCGACAAGCTTTTGTTTGCCAACGGCCTGCGCAAAAGCAAATCGGGCAATATCGTTTTTACTCCAATGCCGAGAAGAAGGCGAGGCTGAAATTGACAAAAAAAGCAAAAAAGGGCAGATATATGGGGAATGACAAAGGCTTTGAAAAAGGATATTTTGTGGCCACCTTGATTGACCAGAACACGAGGTGTCGCGACGGCGGGATCTTTGTTGACGAAACGTTTTTACGAAAAATATAGAAAGAAAAAAAGTAATTGAAAAACAAAAGCAAAATCGGCATTTTTAAAAAAACTCGCTATATGTTCGAGTATTTTGGCGTTTTTTTGGCGTTTAAAACAATTCGAGCGCTCCCTTTGAGCGTTCTTTTCGGAATAGCAAAATCAGCAGCGTTGACAATTTATATTGTCCCTTCTTTCCGAAAGCTTTTAGTTGCCAATCTCAAAGTGGCTTTTCCTGAAAAAAGCTCTTCTGAAATAAATGCGCTCGCAAGAAAAAGCTTTTCCAATCTTGTTCTTTCTTTGCTTGAGTTTTTCTGGTTCATGGACAAGCCTG
Source organism: uncultured Victivallales bacterium (assembly GCA_964651145.1). Taxonomy (GTDB): domain Bacteria; phylum Verrucomicrobiota; class Lentisphaeria; order Victivallales; family GWF2-45-14; genus CAZYVR01. The sequence goes on from CAZYVR010000014.1 coordinate 28,547, forward strand.
AGCGAATAGAGAAGCATACAGTTTATAAGAATGAAACGCATGAATTTACAGAAAAATCCATAAGTGACGGAACCGGGTTTATTTTTGTGGTTCCGCACTTGGGAAACTGGGAGCTTGCCGGGCTTCTTGTTTCACATTTCGACAATATTCCTTTTGCCGTAGTGGCGCGCGAAGTGAGAAACCCTTACCTTCATAATTTTGTAAACTCCAGCAGAATGATAGAAGGCAACAGGATAATCGACGCGAAAGGCGCAATAAAAGGGATGATGAAAGCTCTAAAAGACGGATGCGGAGTGGCCACCTTGATAGACCAGAATTCGCGTGTTCGCGACGGCGGCATTTTCGTGAATTTCTTCGGGCTGCCCGTCCCGACAAGTCGCGCTCCGGCGTTGTTTGCCAGAAAGCTGAACGTCCCGGTCATCGTTGGCGGCTGCATCAGAAAAGGCAAAAAATACGAATCATTCTTAAAGCCCCTTCCAAAGACGACTGGAGAGTACAAGGATGACGCTGAGCTTATTCAAGCGCTGATGAAAATAACTGAAGATCTGGTCAGAGAACATCCGGAGCAATACCTATGGCTTTACAAAAGATTTCAGAATATCCCGAAAGACGCGGATGAAAAGCTCATCAAGCAGTATCCATATTACGCAACAATTACCACTGAAAAATTCTACGACAAGCCATCCGCAAGAAAATAGCCGGAAGATCGTCAAGCAAAAGCGCCTTATTTCAAGTTGGATCACGTTGAATTATTCATGCTGAGGTTCAATTGCTATTACTGTGTGAATATGAACTTGCGAAAGTTTTATTTCAAGTTTGCCGTTGCTGTAGTCGCATTTGAACTCTTCGTCGTCGGGAACCGTTGTCACTGATTTGGGCTTTTCACTCAGGGCAATCGAAAGGCTTACGTTTCTGATCGGCTCAATTTCTTCCGAGACAAAACGCGTTTCAGAGAAAGTCTCCGTCGCCCCGCGATTAATCAGATTGATAATAGTTTTCCCGTGATTCTTGCGGTTTATAATTTCAAGGTACGGAGGCGCGTCCACTTTCACAAGAGGCGAGATGCTCAATTGTTTCAATATGCCGCCGATAAACTTTCTGACCAGCAATCCGTGCTCCAGAAAATAACTTTTAAAAATCGGGCCATGGATAGCCGCAATGCTTCCTTTTCCAACTCTTCGCACAGTGGCCACCACGTTGCGGCTCGCGTCCTTTTCAGGATCAAGGCTTTTTAGGGCATAGACAAGCGGCTCGGTTCCGGGCTTAGTCTTCACCGGCATCCATTCGCCGCACATGCAGAATGCCTTGTCTTCAACAGGAAGCGCGGCTGGATACTTCATGGCGGCTCCGCTTGGCTCGCACCCGAAAAGCTCCGGATGCTCGCAAGACAAATGAGCGCCGGACGCAAGAACAGTCCCGCCGTTTTCGGCATACTCTTCAAGAATGGAAACCAGCTCGTCATCAAGATGTGTTTGTTCGGGCAGAACAAAAAGTTTGTAATCGCGCAATCTTTTCCTGAGCGTGTCCTGCGGTATGACATCGGTGGACAAGTGGTTTTCAAGCAAAGCGTCCATTGCTCCTTCAATCGGCTGGTGCGCCTCCCCAAAATTGAACAATGGCATATTGTGCCTGTAGAAATGACTGCTGAGATGTCCGATGGCTGCGTCAGACAAGGATTTGCTCTTAAAGCACAGTTCTTTTCTCTGGCGCGCGAAGTCCGCCACTTTGCGGACAATCTCATGCTCCCATCCGTTCAGCCAGCCTGTCCTCTGAGGGATGACATAAATCATCAAAGCTCCGCCAAGCGCCACAACTTCCGACACTTCCTGGCAAAGGTGTTCGGAGCTTTTCATATTGTAATGCGTGTCTTTGCGTATGTGATTTTTTGTTTTCCCCCACACCATAAGATCCCATGTTTTGTTTCTTGAATCGAGAAATCGCCCTTCCAGAGCCGCGCGCTGAGAACCCCAATTGGGAGAATAATCGCCGCTCAAGTAATCAACGGGGGCCTTTACAGGCTCTGGCTGCCTGAGTGAGTACATCCAATTGCTGCATACAAGGCAGTCAGGCTTTTCACGAAAAACGGCGCTTGCGTATTCTGTCACATATTCAGTAAAAAGGTCTCTATGAAAATTCAGCCATTCATGCCAGTTCTCGTCGTTTTCATTTTGGGGAATATTCTTGACGCCTGTTCGTTTTTCAAACTCTGCCCGGCAGGCGTCGCACCAGCATGGCGTGGCGCACCAGTTGTCGCCGTCCACCCAGAAGCCGTCCACATCATACTCCTGAATAATTTCCATAAACTGAGGAATCATCAATTCGCGAGTGTAACCGCTCAAACGGCATGTTGAAATCTCAGACCGCTTCCCTTCGGCGTCGATTGCCGCCCATTCAGGATGAAGCTCGATGGCTCTCCTGTCGTAAACGCCTGAGTAGTGCATGCCCAGCTTTATGCCCAATCGGCGCGTGGCCTCTCTGTGCAGAGCAAGGGAGTCGTTTACAACGCCTGGCGAAGTCGAACCTGTGTTTGATGGCCAGCTTGTGTATCCGGGGTGCCCTTTGCAGTCGCACTGAACCCAGTCAGGCTTAATGTCCCGCCAACGCTCAATGAGATGCTTTACTGACAATTCTTTTCCAAGCGAAGTGTCTTCGGCATTTGCGTGCAAGTCATAGTGGATTCCAAAAAACGCGTCTTCGTGCCAATTGCTTTGAGCTGTGTCAGACATATGATTTCCCCGTTAAATATTTGCCTACTGAATATCAAAGACTCGAACCCAAACAAATATACACTCAAGTTTTCAATAGACAAAGTTGGAATTGAACTGGATATCAGGATTTATATATTCCCCCATAAATTATGGTCGTTTACTGTGTTCATCAGGATTAATGCCCTTAATATTTTTTTGCCTGTTTCTTTCATTGACGCGGCATTTCTTCCAAACCATGGAATCTCAAGCAAAAAAGGCAGAGTCCCAAATTTATTTTTGCTGTGCCAAGATTGTTCATTTGCCAATCCTTATCAACGCAGGAGATTTTTCCCTATTTCTTCTGACTTCACTTTTTAGCAGCTTAAACAAATGCGGATTCATTGCTTCCGCCCAGCATGCGTATCCCTTTGCAGAAAGGTGAATATAATCGCGTAGAATCTCGCGGGAGATTGAACCGTCATCTTCCAGAAAGACCCGTCCAATATCCAAAAAGTTGACGTTCCCGTCATCCGCAAGCTTTTTAATTATCAAGTTGACGATTTTAATTTTTTCCCGGATGGGATCTGTCGGGCTTTGCCTGCTGGGGAAAATACCCAGCAGCATAATTTTGCTTAGGGGAAGTCGGCGGCGCAATAGATTGACGATTGTCTTTATGCCTTCCGCAGTGTTTTCTGGCGAATCCCCCTGATAAAGGTTGTTTATGCCTACCAACAACACAATCATCGGAGTTTTTACGCCCGTCAAGTCGCCGCCTTCGGTCAGACGCCACAAGACGTTTTCGGTCTTGTCGCCGGATATGCCGTAATTGCCAGCCGGGAGGTCTCGGTAGTATTTATCCCAGACCTTTTGGCCATTCTCTATTTTTAGCGTCTTTTGCCAATACATGGTGATTGAATCGCCCAGAAACATGACTTTCATATTTTTGGGTTCCCGCTCCAGCATGGCCTTATGATAGTCCGGCCACCATTTCAGAGGCTCCGCACGCACGGGAATGCAGGAGCTCAATTTGCTTTTGGGAATGCCGTATTTTGACCATTTCCATGTGTTGCCGCAGGCAGTCGCCGCCGCAAAAGACATGCAGCCCACAATAACCACGCAAACACAATACTGCGTGATTCCCTTAAGACGTTCACGTGGGAAAAACCATGTGATTATTTTCAATCCCGCCATCAGTAGATTTTTATTCATAATGTGCCCTCCATTCCCTTCATTCCTTTCAGAAAAAGCGAAATGTCAGCCTGCATGAACAAGCATTCGGTTATCTCCTCTCCCTTGTCGCGCATGGGCAGAAGTCCTGACTGAGTTTTCATGCTTGCAAGCGCTCTGAGTATTTTCTTTGCGCTTTCGCTGTTTGCCGCGCCCCCTATTCTGATTAACACATTAGCGGTTATAGCATAAGTCCATATATTATGCCGAGCCGTGCTGGTTTCGTTTTCTTCCCACTTCAAACGCCCATCTTCGCTTATGCACGAAGCCAGAAAAGACGCGGCTTTGGCAAAATGAAAATTAATCTCTTCTTTATTAGGCCAACGCTGATGCATTATAGTTTCTTCCGGCAACACCTCAAGCGTGTTCAAAAAGCACCACAAGACAAGAGAAGTGTAATTTATAGTGCTTCCATTGTCTCGGCGATATGGGTAGCAGCCGTTTTCCCATTGAAGTGGCAGCGTGTGAGCAAAGCCTCGCCTTGCGCCTTCTAGAAAAATATTAACTCTTTTCTTGTAAACTGTATTCAAGCACTGCCATATTAGCGCCAAAGACTCCACGGAATGCGCGGTCGCGTTAAGTGTCTCATAGGGCGAACGCTCATGGTGCGGAAAAATCCCAGATCCGGCAGGCCACTCGATGGAAAGAAACCAATGTCCGGCTTTTTCCAAGCAGTCCATATAACTCTTTTTGGGTGGCAAGCCATCAAGAATGGCGCGCCCCAAACCATGGATGGCAAAGGCCGTTGAAATAGTCGAAACCTCATCTAAGCCAGTCCCTTCCCAATTGGAAGGCTTTTCGTTGTTCTGGATTTCAAACCATCCGCCCCGCTCGTGCTGTCGTGAGACAAGCCAGTCAAAGCCAAGCTCTGCGTTGCGCATCATTTTTTCATCACTGTCATGCTTGCCTATTGTCCATAAAGCAAGAGCAGAACTTCCTGCTCCGCGATGATGATGGCTTCCCCCTCCATGCCAGTCGAGCAGTGGCCCATGATAAGCTTTCTCGCTCCAGAAGGCCCCGTAATACTCTCCAGCGGAAAAATCATGGCTCTCAGAAATGTACTTTGCTATGCAGTCGCAAACAGAGTTTAAATCTTCATTTTTCATAGTATTATTTCCCTAATGTTATTAAAAAAAGCTTTCCTCTGGAATCATTTCCAAAAAACATTTCGAAAGATTTATTAGCAATGCTCACGTCTTTGCCTGTTTGCAGATCAAGGACTTTTTCAAATGAAACAGGCAGGGTGACTTTTATTTTATCCTTTGCGTGATTCCTGTAATTGGATAGATAAAGAAGGACTTTGCCATTCAATCTTAAAGCCGTTTTTCTTATCCAATCAGGACTTGCCTTTGCGCCGTCAAAAGAAGTTCCTTCCAGAAAGAAGTCTTCGTATGGTCGAGCAATCCTTATGGCAGAGCTAATATACTGCAACTGCAGCGGATCAAGTGTCGCGTCGGCATGCCAAAAAAATATGCCTCTGGATTTCTGCATCAAAGATTCGAGAATTTGATAATATATCATCTTTTTATCCTGCAAGGAAATTTCTCCAAAACCGCCATGCCCCGCAAGCAAAGTAGGAGCAATGACCGGTTTGCCTATATAATCATGGTACATTTTTATTATATCGCCTACATTCTCTGAATCTTTGATTCCCT
>CAZYVR010000015.1:0-33685 GCA_964651145.1 uncultured Victivallales bacterium
TATAAAGACGCAGAGAAAGCTATGATTCCTCGGAACAAAGCGCAGAAGAGGCTAAATGGCTCCCGGGCGGCGATGAAACTGCCCTTGCCGACAATTGTTCTTCGGGACTGGTCTACAACTTCCGCCGTTATCTCGTATCTGCTGTCAACATCGCCATAAAAAGCCTTTGCCACCGCAGAGTCTATAACTACCTTGACTGTCCCGTCAGGGCTGATTGGTACTTCGTTTTGCATGACCAGCTCCGGGGGGTCTCTACGGGGAGGAATCCACCACGCAGAGGGCTTGCCACATCCCCATTGACGCCAGCCTGAGAGCCACGCACAGTCATAAGCGAACCACCAATAGCCCGGGCTGTAAAGCCAGTCCCAACAGGCTGGCGGATACCATACAGAGGAATGCGAACTGCGCAAAACTTTATACTTGACTTTTGCGCTTGTCACAGGCGCTCCGAAATAATATTTGGCTGTAATTGTGGCTGTAATTTTATCCCCAAGTTTTGCGGGCTCCTTTGGTCCTTCTATTTTGACTTCATACTCAGGCTTTTTGTATTCTTCAATTCTGAAATGCCCATTCCCGTCCCATCTCCATCTATTTATATAGATTTGATATTGTCCCAAAGCCGCGTTTTTTGACACCGCGAATTCACCATTTAATCCGCCAAACTGGTCAGAGGTAAAAGTCTTTTTAAAAACCTCGTCGCCTTTCGGGCTTTTAATGGCAACAGTAAAAGGCATGTTGGCAAAATTGGAAATGTCCGACTGGTCATACTTTGCATAGCGCACCCAGAATTTAAATTTAACGGCCTGCCCTGGCCTATATACCGGACGGTCTGTTATGCAATAAATCTTCCGTTTTCTATACTCTTCATCATAACGCTTGCGATGCCATACTCTGTTGAATCCAAGAGACGCGAAGCGACCATTGCCGTCCCGGACTGTGACCAGCCAACTGTAAGAAGAGTCCAGCTCTGGCTGATTCAATATCAAAAGTCCGTCATCATTCACATTGTCCTTAAATTCTTTAGTCAACACATTGTATCTTCTGCGGCTGGCTCCGTCAGCACGTTTCTTCTTTATATATTCCTGTTTGTACCCAAAAAAATCGAGATGCGCCCCTGAAACAGGCTTGCCTGAAACTGCGTCGGCCACATAATATAATCTGCCTTTGTCAAGTTCTTTGCTTGCTATTACTGTGTCTGCAAGCCAGACAATAATCCTGCTTGTGTTTCCGTCCGCCAGTTCAGCTTTAATGAGATATGCGCCCGGCTCTTCAAGCGGTGTTTCGACTTCTATGCGTTTGTCAAAATGATTTTTCGGCGGGTCAAGCTTGTGTTTCCATTCCGCCACTTTGCCTTCCAGAAATCTGAGCTCATTTCGAGTCACAAGCCTATAGCCTATTCCTGACAGATTGACTTCCCCCCATTTTATCATTGAAGGATTGTCTTTTAAATATGCCTTTATTTCGTCAAGTAGTTTTTTGACGTTGATTTTGTGGGCAGAAAAATTAACTTCGGCGGCGTTTCTGAATCTGAACCAAACGACGGCGTTTTTGCCAGCAGGCAACGGCTTGCCTTCTTCAAACTTGCCCCAGTTTCCGACAATTTGATTGAGCTGTTTGAGCTTTGATCCGCGATGCCCTGGCCCATATTCCTTTATATTTTTGCTAAGATATTCAGCCGCTTCAGGATACTGCCTTCGATTCATAAAAATGGCTGATAAATTAGACAAAGCATTCTCGCCTTTTAATTTTGAGGCTGCTATTTTTTTATAAATTTTTATATAATTAAACTCGTCAGGAAGCTTAAATCTTTTTATTCCAGTGGCCAGCTTTGCAATTGTTTCATTTTCTGAAAGTGTGTCCACAGCGTAAGGGCCGCTTTTGCCTTTTTTGGAGCCGGAATCCATAGAGCGCCCGAAATGCGCCATTGTCTGCACGCCGAATTGATTGAGAAGAAAATCGGAAAATTCCATGTCGCAGACATCAGCAATGTCCGGCCTTGCCTCTTTGGCTTTGCCCAAAAGCCAGCGCCAGCGTTCTCCGTCGCTTTTAGAATCTTTAAAATTTTTGGGCATATAATAGAAGTTTGGATTGCCGTCTACATCAACGGGCGCGCCCCGCGCGCCGCCGCGATATCGTCCTCCGTATCCTTTTTCATAGTCCGGCAAAATTTCGAGATTGCTCAAATACTGGAGCCGCCATGATTCAGAATAGCTGCGATTGAACATTATTGCTTTTGCAAAATTTTGGAAAAAAGATGCCTTTTGGGAATTGTCGACATTTTCCATGGCAAGAGGCATTGCTTGAAAATACAATTGCAGTGCGCGAATGCGATCACGCTGGTTGCTTGTTGTGTATTCCCCGCCGCCGCGATGAGAGCCGCGCTTAAACTCTCCGGCAATCATAAAGCCGAAATGCTGCCCTGAAAGAAAACTCTGCGCAGCGCTCTGCAACAACTGCCAATTGTTGGCATGTTTCTTTATAACAGCTTCGCGAAACGCGTCAATCTCGCTGATACGGTTAAGGCTGCGCAAACATTGAAGAGCCGCCAAAAAATCTCCGCCAACCAGGTCAGGTTCTTGTTGTTTTTCAAGGGCAAGCTCTCTGAACAGCTCAAAAGCCTCCTTGAAATTGCCCTCGCTCTTAAGCTTGCAGGCTTTTTTGCTCATGCCTGAGGGATTTAAATTTTTTGACGCGGCAAGCGTCAAAAAGGCGAGTCCTGATATCAATGTAAAAAGGAAAAATTTCTTCATTAGAGCCTCCCCGTTTTTTGGCCTTGGCGGATTGCGCCATTGGTTCCGTCATATAAAATACCGCGTCAAGCCGCCAGGGGCAAACTCCTCTGATGTATTCCTGCTTTCCTCGGTTTAACATCTATTGCTATGTCTTTATCTTCTACAGTCTATGACGAGGGAGTTTTTTATTTATTAGACAAAAAAGCAAAAAAAACAGAAAATCAATGATTTCAGCTTCGCTTCGCCATTTTTTTATCTTATTCTAAAGAGCTATTTTATGGATATCTATGAACCGGAAGACTCCGTTCATCATCATTTCGACCGCTATTGCCGTAAGAATCATTCCCATGAGGCGCTCAATGGCCACCACCACTTTCTCTCCAAGCAATTCCGCGAGCTTCGAGGAAAATAAAAGAATAATGCCTGAGGCAAGCCATGCAACCACCAGCGCAATCAGCCACTCAGTCCACCGCGCGGGCTCCCTGCTCATTATGAGCATGACAGTGGCAAGAGTGGATGGCCCGGCAATATACGGAATGGCAAGCGGAACGATAAATGGCTCGGTTGGGTGATTGTTGTTTGAATGAGTTTCAGGCGGAAATATCATTTTCAGGGCTATGATAAACAACACAACTCCTCCTGCAAGAGTGAGAGACGGCTCCGACACTTGCAAGGCTTTTAATATGTAAGGGCCGGCAAGAAGAAAAACAATAAGCACAAACAATGCAATAAACAGTTCGCGGATAATCACTTTTTTCTGTCTTGCTTTGTCCAGGCTTTTCAGCGCAACAATAAAGGCGGGAATGTTCCCCAGCGGATCCATTACCAGAAACAAAAGAATTATAGCGGATAACAATGTCATTGACGGCCTCCTTTAGTCTTTATTTGCCCAAAAGCCTGACATAAGCTCCGGCTGAAAGCATTTTTCCTGTTTCTTCCTCCACAATCATTTCACCGTGCTCTGTTTTGCAGTTTCCTGTAAAAACATCTGTGAGTATGCGACTCATTATGACAGGAGTAAAGCCAGGCGAATGACAAGTAAAGAGCACAAAATAAGGGTTGCCCAAGTCAATAAGCTTGCGGCATGACTTGAGCAAATACACAATGCTGTCTTCAATTTTCCATATCTGCTTCTGGGAGCCGCGTCCGAATGACGGCGGATCAAGCACAATGCCATTGTATTTGCGCTTGCGCTTTATTTCTCTGTCCGTAAATTTAATGACGTCATCAGTGATCCAGCGTATTTTCGAGGGAATGTCTGGATTCTGTTCAAGATTCAGCTTGCCCCAATCATTCATGCCTTTGGCGGCGTCAAGGTGGCACACTTCAGCCCCGGCTGAAGCCATTGCAAGCGAGCTGCCTCCTGAATACGCAAACATGTTAATTGCGGTCACTGGCTTCTGTAAACTGGACACGGTGTTTCTCAGCCAGTCCCAGTTATCGCTCTGCTCGGCAAAAAAGCCCAGATGTCCAAAGCCTGTCGGCTTGACGATAAGCTTGAGCAAATTCCATTCGATTATCCATGAGTCAGGAACGCCACCATTTTTCCACTTCCAATCTCCGCCGCCGCTGGAGTTGCGCGTAAAAACGCCCTGGGCTTTATCCCATTCCCGAGGGGACAGCGAAGGCTCCCAAAACGCGTTGAGCGCAGGCCTTATAAGGCGATGCTCGCCGACTTGCTCAAGCTTCTGAAGGTTGCCCGAGTCCAACACGCTATATTTGCCAGAATATTTCATAACAAAAAACCATCTTAAAATTTGATTGCAGTCGGGAACTTATACGGGGAAATGGCAAAATGCAAAATTTATGCAAGCTGTCTTAGTTTTTTTTAAAGTTTAAAACTCTTGGCGGAGCCATCTAATGCCTCGAAACCGCCAAAAGTCCCGAGACTAAGTGAGTTTAAAAGCGGCTTCGCCGCCGCCTTTGGCGACCAGCGCGTTTTCCGCTGGACAAAGTCCTGTCTTGATGTTTTTCCGCATCTTTGACTTCTTTGCCTTTGACGAAAGACGCGTTATCTTACTACAATTAGGTTTGACTTTGGAAATTAACGAGGAAGAAAAATGTCGATTTTAGTTGAAAAAAGCGGAGAAAAGCTGGCCATTAATGAAAACGAACTGCGTGGGCTTGTAATAGACGCCATAAAGAAAACAAACAAACCACTTAATAAAATTTTGCTCATACCGCCGGACATAACCAGGCTTAATTCTCAAGCGGGCCCCATCACCGCAATGATTTACAAAGAATTTTCAGGACAGGCCGGGCAGATAGACATCATTCCAGCGCTTGGAACTCATTATGAAATGAAAGAGCATGAACTGCGCGCAATGTTCGGCCCGGACATCCCCCTGGAATGCTTCAAGGTTCACGACTGGCGCAATGATGTGATTCTCAAGGGCAAAGTTTCCGGTGAACTTATCAAAGAATGGTCAGGCGGAAAAGTCGATTTTGAAGTGAATGTGGAAGTCAATAAAATACTTTTTGAAGGCTACGATCTGATACTATCCATCGGACAGGTGGTGCCGCATGAAGTAGTCGGCATGGCCAACTACACAAAAAATATCATGGTCGGAGTTGGCGGAGCTGACACCATAAACAAGTCGCACTTTCTTGGAGCTGTCTACAATATGGAAAAACTCATGGGACGCGCCGACTCGCCCGTCAGGAAGCTTTTCAATTACGGCGTTCAAAAATTCATGGGCGACCTGCCCATTTATTATATGCTCACCGTCATGGCGCGAAACGATGAAACCAACAAAATGGAAATGCGCGGCTTCTTCGCAGGCGATGATGATGAAACCTTTGAGAAAGCATGTGAACTCAGCCAGAAGACAAACCTTGAGATTCTTGACGCGCCTCTCAAAAAGGTGGTGGTATTCCTTGATCCAGAAGAGTTCAAAAGCACATGGCTCGGAAATAAATCCGTTTACCGCACAAGGATGGCCATTGCCGATGACGGCGAACTTATAGTGCTGGCTCCAGGGCTTCAGGAATTCGGGGAAGACAAAGAAATTGACCGACTGATCAGAAAATACGGCTATCGCGGAACCGAAACGACTTTAAACGCCGTTAAAGAAAATGAAGAATTGAGAAACAATCTCGGAGCCGCGGCGCATCTTATACATGGCTCTTCCGAAGGCCGTTTCTCAATCACATACTGTCCCGGCGACAAAGTCTCCCGCGAAGAAATCGAAAGCGTGGGCTTTGAATATGGGGATCTCAAAGAAGTCACGGCAAAATATGATCCCGAAAAAATGAAAGATGGCGTCAATATAATTGACGGCGAAGAAATTTTCTACATAAGCAACCCGGCCCTTGGCCTTTGGGCATGCAAAGAAAACTTTGTGTAAAGAGCAAGCAATGCTGCGGCTCTGCCAAAATGTAGAAAAATAATTGTAATACTGCTAATGAACTTTCAATCATAAAAAAAACGCCTCCAGAAAAAATCTGGAGGCGTTTTTATTTTATAATCTAAGCCCGAAGCTACTACTTCTTGCTTGCTTTTCTTTTTTTGGCTACTGCCTTTTTAGCTACTGCCTTTTTAGCTACTGTCTTTTTGGCAACTGCCTTTTTAGCAACCGCTTTTTTAGCAACCGCTTTTTTAGCAACCGCTTTTTTAGCAACTATCTTTTTAGCTACTGCCTTTTTAGCTACTGCCTTTTTAGCAACTGCCTTTTTAGCTACTGCTTTTTTAGCTACTGCTTTTTTAGCAACGACCTTTTTAGAAACCGCTTTTTTAGCTACTGCCTTTTTAGCAACTGCTTTTTTGGCAACTGCTTTTTTGGCAACTGCTTTTTTGGCAACTGCTTTTTTGGCAACTGCCTTTTTAGCTACTGCTTTTTTAGCTACTGCCTTTTTAGCTACTGCCTTTTTAGCTACTGCCTTTTTAGCTACTGCTTTTTTAGCAACTGCTTTTTTAGCTACTGCTTTTTTAGCAACGACCTTTTTAGCAACGGCCTTTTTAGCTACTGTCTTTTTAGCTACTTCCTTTTTGGGCTCTGCTTTTTTAGCGGAACCGTCATTGATTGCCGCTTGAGCCGCAGCCAGCCTGGCTATTGGAACACGATACGGACTGCATGAAACATACTTCAAGCCAACTTTGTGGCAGAACTCTACAGATTTGGGCTCGCCGCCATGCTCGCCGCAAATGCCAAGCTTGATGTCCGGACGGGCTTTTTTGCCTTTTTCAACGGCAATCTTAATCAATTCGCCAATGCCTGACTGATCGAGCACTTGGAATGGATCGTAATCGTAAACGCCTTCTTTGACGTAATCGCCGAGGAATTTACCGGCGTCGTCACGCGAGAAGCCGCAACCCATTTGCGTAAGGTCATTTGTTCCGAATGAGAAGAACTCGGCTTCTTCCGCTATCTGATCGGCTGTTACTGCCGCGCGCGGAATTTCGATCATTGTGCCGATGAGAACGTCAAGTTTTTTCTTCTTGGCTTTTTCGACTTCGGCGATGGTTTTTACGATGATCGCTTTCTGAATCGAGAGTTCTTTTACATGTCCGACCAGGGGAACCATGATTTCAGGCTGGGAGCCTTTTACCAGGCAAGCCGCTTCGCAAATCGCGCGTGTCTGCATTTCGGTGACTTCAGGATAAGTCATGCCGAGACGACAGCCGCGATGTCCAAGCATCGGATTGAATTCGTGCAGGCCCTCAACAAGCTTCTTGACTTCAGCAGCTTTGACGCCCATCTGTTTTGCCATTTCCTGTTGCCCTTTTGCATCGTGCGGAAGGAACTCATGCAATGGCGGATCCAACAGACGAACAGTGCAAGGACGGCCTTTTAAAGCCTTGAAGATTCCGACAAAGTCGTCGCGCTGAAGCGGGAGAAGCCCTTTTAGAGCCTTTTCATACTGCTCAATCGCGGCCATGGCTGATTTGCATGTTTTACTGCATGCCTTGCAAGCCTTTTTAAGTTCGGCAAGCGTTTTGACGTCATGGTCATCTTTGAGTTTCTTGACAGTTTCAGCAACAAGAATAAGGCGGCGGAAAGCAACAATTCTGTCGCCTTCAAAGAACATATGCTCTGTGCGGCAAAGGCCAATGCCTTCCGCTCCGAACTTCACAGCCACATCTGTGTCGTGAGGAGTGTCGGAGTTGGCGCGCACGCCAAGTGTGCGATACTTGTCTGCCAGCTTCATGATCACTCCGAAAGGGCCTGTGAGCGCAGGGTCCACAGTTTCGATCTGACCTTTGTAGACAGCGCCTATTGAGCCATTGAGAGAAAGCCAGTCGCCTTCTTTAATGGTTACGCCGCCAGCTTTGAAGCAGCCTGTTTTGTAGTTCATTTCAACGTCGCCGCAACCGGCCACGCAGCATGTGCCCATTCCACGGGCAACAACAGCCGCATGAGAAGTCATTCCGCCGCGTGAAGTAAGGATGCCTTTTGCAACGTGCATTCCGCCGATGTCTTCAGGGCTTGTCTCGATGCGGCAAAGTATAACGTCTTTGCCTTTGCTTGCCCACTGTTCAGCAACTTCGGCGCTGAATACAGCCTGTCCTGTAGCTGCGCCAGGAGAAGCGGGAAGGCCAACAGCCATTTTAAGGGCTTTGTCTTCTGAAGCTTTCACAAAAACCGGATGCAGAAGCTGGTCAAGCTGGTTTGGCTCGACGCGCATTACAGCTTCTTTTTCAGTGATGAGCTTTTCTTTCGCAAGGTCAATTGCAATCTTCACGGCCGCGGCGGCTGTGCGTTTGCCGTTGCGGGTCTGAAGCATGAAAAGTTCTCCGTCTTCGATGGTGAACTCAATATCCTGCATGTCAAGATAATGCTTTTCAAGCTTTACGCGGATGCTGTCAAGCTGCTTGAAGCATTTGGGCATTGCTTCCTCAAGAGACGGGAAGTCTTTTTTGCGAACGGCTTCGCTTACGCTTTGGCTCTTTGCCCATTCTTTAGAACCTTTAAGAGTAATCTGCTGAGGCGTGCGAATGCCGGCCACCACATCTTCGCCCTGAGCGTTGATGAGAAATTCGCCATAGAAATATTTGTTTGAGCCAGTTGACGGGTCGCGAGTAAACGCAACGCCAGTGGCGCTGTTGTCGCCGGAGTTGCCGAATACCATGCTCTGCACATTGACAGCTGTTCCGATCAGTCCGCGGATGTCATTTATTTCGCGATATTTGCAGGCGCGCGGATTGTTCCATGATGTGAAAACAGCGTTGACGCCAGCCCAAAGCTGGTCCATCGGGTTTTCCGGAAAATCTTTGCCTGTGTCTTTTTTGACAACTGCTTTGTAGCGCGTGATTACTTCCTGAAGGCAAGCAGTTGTGAGATCTGTGTCCAGCTTGACTTTTTTTGCTTTTTTCACTGCGTCAAGCTCGTGCTCGAAGTCATGATGCTCTATTCCAAGAACAACGTTTCCGAACATTTGGATAAAACGGCGATAGGAGTCCATAACGAAACGCTCGTTGCCAGTCAGTTTGATCATGGCTTTGGCTGTTTCCGCGTTGAGTCCGAGGTTAAGGACAGTGTCCATCATTCCAGGCATGGATGCGGCTGCGCCGGAGCGCACAGAAAGCAACAATGGCTTGGGGCCTTTTCCGAAAGTTTTGCCAGTGGCTTTTTCGAGCTCCTTGAGGTGGGCTTGAACTTCAGATTTGACTGTCGCAAAGAATTTTGCTTTGCCCATTCTGTAATATTCAGCGCAAGCTTCAGTTGTCAAAGTGAATCCCGGAGGCACCGGCAAGCCGATTTCTGCCATTTCAGCAAGGTTTGCGCCTTTGCCGCCGAGCAACATCTTCATTGAAGCTTTGCCCTCGCTCTTTCCTTTGCCAAAGAAATATACATATTTCTCCGCTGACTGTTTTTTTGTTTTTGCCATGTTGTTTCCTTTTTTATTTATTCAAGGTTTATATATTGTTGAATTTAATATTGTTGGGGTTTGAAACTTTTAAACGCTTCTATTATTTTCTTCTTATCCTTATTGCCATTGTAATCAATTATGATAAAAGAGCCGTTTGCTATGGCTGGATATTTTAAGCCGCAAAGATAAACAAAGTGTTCTTCCTTTATTTTTTCCACCTTCGCCTTCTGTTTCTTTTTGTTAATGTCATACTTGTAAACGCCTATGTCGCGGCCTTTAATTCTGAAAGCCATTCCCTCTGAAGCTTTCGGAACATCCGGCCTCAGGGAACGAACTTCATCCACCACTACCCCGCACCTTTCGAAATGATTAAGCAAATCGCCCATCTCCAAATGATTGTTGCCTTGCTTTGGAGTTGAAAAACAGCCTGTAAAAAAAAGAACGGAAAGAGCGGGAAAAGTCAAAGAAAAAAGAAAAGATAATTTTTTTTTCATAAATTCGTCAGCAATATTTAATTTAGGTTTAAGCAATGACGCTATAAATCTAACATATTCATGCTATTAATCAAGCATTAAACTGATAAAACTGCCGGCGCGGGTTTACTTTAAAAAAAATTGGCTGAATTATAAAATTTTGATAAAAAAAGTAGAGTAGAGGAGCAATAGTATCTTATGGAAAAAATTAAAAAAGAAAAATTCAACATCGTTTTAGTGAGACCTGAAATTCCGCAGAATACAGGAAACATCGGCCGCCTCTGCGTTTCAACCGGAAGCCGCCTGCATCTGGTGAAGCCTCTTGGCTTTTCCCTTGACGACAGTTATGTCAAAAGGGCCGGGCTTGATTATTGGCAACATCTTGATCTTGCAGTTTACGATTCATGGGAAGACTTTGAAAAACAAAATTCAAATGGCGAATTTTATTTCTTCTCAACAAAAGCCGAAAAGAGTTTATGGGATT
Organism: uncultured Victivallales bacterium; assembly: GCA_964651145.1. Taxonomy (GTDB): domain Bacteria; phylum Verrucomicrobiota; class Lentisphaeria; order Victivallales; family GWF2-45-14; genus CAZYVR01. The sequence continues at coordinate 10,500 of CAZYVR010000015.1, forward strand.
GTCCATATGCGGCAGGAGCTTTTCTTATTTTCGGCAACGAAGGCTCCGGACTTCCGGAAAACGTGAGCAAGATGTATAAAGAAAGAATGTTCAAAATTCCGATGCCAGGCAAATTCTGCCGCAGCCTGAATCTCGCAAACTCAGCGGCTGTGGCTGTCTACGAAGGCCTAAGACGTCTAACATAAAAAAAGGAATGCGATGAAAAATTTTCTGAAACTTATATCAATGATAATCGCAATCCCAATTATTTTTGCGGCAGTGCTTATAGGCATTCCCATTCTGATAGTGTTGTTTGTTGTTTTATTTTTAATTATGCAGTTTGCGCGCATTCGCGCGACGCATCTGCGCAATGAATTCTCCGAAATGGAAAGAGAAAGCACGACGCTCAAAGGCCGCAGCGAGAATAATGACGACGCTTACGACATAGAATGCAAAGTGATTGATGAAGATGAAGAAAACTCGAGAGAGCAAAAACATATTTCAAAATAAACTATGGCTGGGAGCAACTGTCGGAGTCATTGCGCTAGCTCTTATCTCAGCATGCCTCTTTTATATTTTCCGGGGGACTTGCATCAAGGATCTGTCAAATGGGACTCTGTTGGAAACATTCAAAACACGCGACAGCAATTTGCAAAAGGCCCTTGTCAAAATTCATAGCGAAGGCGGGCTCCCAAATCAAATAACAGCGTTCAAGCCTTTGCCCGATGAAGATGATTTTGCAGTGTCCCTCGAACATTTTTACAAAGCTGAGCGTTTTCAAAAGCTAAAAAAAGCATGCTCTGAATGGCAGAGCGAATGGGATGAAATTTTTCAAACTGTTTCATACAGCCGCATTGCCGGAGAGCAGATCATCCGCAAAAAAACTGACGTTATGGAAAACTCTCCAAAACTGCGGCAAGCATTCAAGGAATACGGAAACTTTAACAATAGCTTCAAAAAAGCCATGCAAGCTCCAGACTCTTTTTTCAAACTGAGAATAGACGGACTCGCAATTGTTCCCGACGATGCTGACCTCGAAAAAAAAATATGGAACATCGCTTATATAAACTATCTATATTTCCTTTCCTGCGCGGTGTCCGGCAAAGACCGGGAAGCGGCGGAAGCTCTTGACAACAGCTATGCTTTTCTTCACAAAATAATGGGCAGCGGAATAGCCCTGAGCATTTGCAAAAAAGACTGCATTGTAATGAGCCCTCTGAAGAAGCTTTTGGAGGAGCGCAAGCTTTCTAAAAATCAAAAAAAGCTGTTTGCGGAAGTGATGAAAAAATGGAACAGCGCCGTTTTTCCTCAAGCAAACATTTTCATGCTGACAAGGGCCGAAGCTCTGCTGACTTATGAATTTGTCCGAAAGCGCGGGATAAAAGAGTTTTTAAAGCAATATCACAATCCAGGTCATTTGGACTTTCCAAGCCTGAACCCTGACGACTTTGAATTTGATGATTTGTTGGCGTACTTAAATGGCAAGCTCGACGCATTTGCCTACAAGCCTGACAAAGACGAAATCTGCGCGCTTTCTGATTATGAAAAAATAATTTCAGAACCAGAATATCCTTATTATAAATATAGAGCCGCCGCCGTTGACTTTCCCGTTTACGAAATCTGCGCGAACTACATTTCATTCAGCCTTCTCAACTTTTCGTCATTCAAGGTCGCGTTGCAACATTATTATATGGAGTTTTCCGGGAATGCCCCCAACAAAAAAAAGATAAATCCTCTGGAAGGCAAAGCGTTTTAATAAAACTTTCTAATTGTTTTGCCAGCAGCGTCAATCATCCAGCAGTTTGACAAGCCAGGGGCTTACATCCGTCAATGCTTTTACGTTGTCCGCCTTTGGAGCATGCCTGCCGCAAAGCAAAAGCGGAACCGAATTTTTGGTGTGCATGCGCGTGGATATATCTTCGCAGTTTCCATGATCGCTTGTGAGAGCCAGAAGCGCGCCGTCACTCAAGCCGTCCACCAAGGCGCAGACAAATTCGCTTATTTCGCCGAGATATTTTTTGAGCATGGCCTCTTCTCTTTTATGCCCCGCCCGGTCAGTCATAAAGTACTCGAAAAGTGTCAGGTCATAATTTCTGGAGATACTCAAAAGGTCGGCGGCGGCGCGCGCTGGAGAAACCTTTTCCACAGGAAATTTGTCCGCAACGCTTTCGCGCGTCAAATCATGATACAACGCCCGGGAAGCCTGGAGATCCTCAAGCTTCAGCACGTCCTTCAAAGAACTCTCGGTCATTATTGTTGTCACCGAGCGATAGCCTATGCTTTTAAGCTCGCTTAAGCTCATTCTCACATAAGCGTTGGCGAAGCATGGCCTTTTGCCTTTTGCCAAAAGCGAAGAAAATAAATTGTTCTCGCGTATTATTTTTCGCAAGGCAGGCCCCGGAAATCCAGGAATATGCCTTCCTATTGCCTGCGGCGCGTTGACGCCGGTGAAAAGCGCGCATTGCCCCGTGGCGCTCTGCGGAATGCCTTCAACGCCCAGGCATGCGTCCAAGGGTTGTGAATGCGCTGCGAAAAGTTCGGAAAAAGCTATTCCGCAATACTTTGAATAAACAGAGTCTAGCCATCCTTCGGGTGGGATCCCGACGCCATCAAGCATTATCATTATAATTTTCTGCTTTGAAAAGCTTTCCATTGTCAACTTGCCGCTATAGTTTAATATTGAAACATGAGACAATCATCATTAGAATATATTATTAAACAAAGGATTTTAAAAGGCATGGTTAAATTTTTAAAGCTTGCAACTGTTTTTTTTATTTGCTCGAACATGTCCGCGGCACAGCCGAAATTGATTGGCAGCCTGGAATTGACTTCATTTATGGGGCTTGTCCAAAACCTTTCGCCTTTGGCTGAAAAAATATATCCAGGCTCCTCTGTCAAGCTTGTTTTTGGCCTGACGGCTCTCACTCTGAATCCAGAGTTCAACGGCCTGGACTTCACTTCGCCTATCAGCGCGCGCCTTTACGCTTTTGGAGAAAAAGAAAACCCCTCTTTGGAATGGATGCTCGTGTTCAAAAAGAAGGGAAAAGATCTTCCCGAAAAAATAAATATTGCCGGCGAAAATGCCATTGTCAAAGGAATAGGGGAAATGGCTGCGGTGGGAAAATCAAAAAAGTTCCTGGATTCTTTTTCCTCGCTCTCCATTCCTGAAAACTCCGACGGCTCAGACTTCAAACTTAAAATAAATGTGGCTGAATACATGAGGCTGTTCAGAAAAGATTTCTTTGCGTTCAGAAAAAGCGCCGTGAAATTTTTGGCCCCGGACAGGCTGGAAACAAAAGAAGGCATGGAATCATACAAAGAAGCTCAGGTAAAACTTGACTACCTGGAAAAAGTCCTTGCTCAAATATCGGACTTGGATCTGGGCATTTCAATTAAGCCCGGCGGCATTTCAATTGACAACAAGATCAAAGCTGAAAAAGACTCGGCCCTTGAAAAATTTGTCATCCAACAAAAAAATTGCCACAAAAAACTGCCGCCTTTGCTCGAAGACAAACTTGTTGCAGGCTCCTCAAGCATAGCTTTGACCAAGCCGCTGAGGGAAAGCATAGTATCGCTTGTCGAAGAAATAGCCGCTGAAAAATGTGAAGATGAAGAAAAGCTGAAATATCTGGAGCCGCTTTCCGCGCTTATAAAAAACATGTCGGGCGAGGCTTCATATTTTGCCGACATCAACAAGTCGGGGCTTCCATATTCCTGTTTGCAAATCGACATCGAATCAGCTCTCAAAAAAAATGTGGAGAGATCTCTGGCCGCTTTCCCAGCCACAAATATCGGCGCGCAAAAAATATACAAACTCAGTTCCGACAAAATATCGGACACAGCATTCTCAAATTTCCTGTGCGTCCCGAACAAATCCGGGATGGCTCTTCTCAATGGCCCCATCAGCGAAAAAGAAGCTATGACAATCCTGAAGGCAAAAGGCGGCGCGGCGGACAAGTTCAAGGACTGTTCACTTGTCATGCAGTACGAGGGCGGCTCCAAGCCAACTTCTCTGCAACTCAAATTTAAGGATAATTCGGCATTGCTGCTTGTTTGCGTTTCGGCGGAAATGCTCCGCTCGTTTATCCCGAAAAGACATTTAGGGGAAAGCGCGCCAAGCAATGGAAAAAAGCAAAGAATAAGAATAAATCCAAGCGATCTATTCCTCCGCATGAAAAAATAAAAGATTAATGCCTTACATCTTTTTTAAGGTTTGCCTGCATTTCTTTTTGAACTGGCTAACATCGCCACTTTCGGGCGGAATCCGGCGGTAGCGGATGGCTTGATATTCAGCAAGCAGAGACGCGAAGGCACCCGGCAGCTTGCCGCCCCATTCTTCAAGAGTCATGGCCGGATGCCTGGATATTCCTGTTGACTTGGCTACTTGTTTTTCAAGACGCGCAAATTCTTTCCGCAGCTCCTCCATTGTTGGCGAAAATAATATGGATGATTGTGACGCTTTTCGTTTTTTGCGCTTAATAAATATAAAAATCAAGACAAATGACACAAGGATGACGGAGCCAAGGACAGGGTTTCGGAGAATGTCCACAAAAAACATTGCAAAGCCTTTTACGCCATCTATTATCCCTTGCGCAAAGAATCCGCGCCGGACGTTTGCCAGAGCCTGCTGAAGCGCCTGCTTTAACCTGTCCCACCACGATTCCACTGCCCCCCATTCATGCTTGAAGTTTGGAATGCCTGCGGGAGGAGTCGGCTCGATCATCTCCCATTTTTTTAAATCGCGCGGGAAAGCTTCAAGCCATGCGTGCGCGTTTCCCACTCTCGCCACATAGTATGAGCCGGAAGGATGCGCTTCCTCGCAAACAAAGCCAGTAACGTACCTTGCCGGGATGCCGTAATGCCTTAAAAGCAGAACCATGGATGAAGCAAAAAGCTCGCAGTGTCCTTTTTTGGTTTTTGTCATGAAATTGAGAACAGGATCCATGTCTTTTGCGCTTTGTGTCTTGAGCGAGTATTTAAAATTATTGAGGAACCAGGACGTCAATTTTATTATGACTTCGGAGTCGCTTGGTTTTTTGTCCCACAGCTCCGGCTTAAGTATGCTATAAAGGACAACTCCCAATTCTTTGGAAATATTGTCGGGAACTTGAAGGTAGTCCGGATAATTTGCCGAGTCCGGCATTGGGTATGGGCTTGCTTGATTGTATTCTGCAACCAGGCAGGTGTAGCCGCCATCTTTTTCCCATTCTTCAGGAACTATTATTCCATCGCGACTATGGCTCAGCTTGTTGGCCACTATGTCAAATTTTTGAGTGTTGCCGGGAGCTAGAAGCACGTCGCTGGAAAAAATTCCCGCCGGATAAATGGAAAAGGCTCCGCCGGATTGCTTTTCATTTTTTGAGTAGAAAAATGTGGTGTAGGAAAGAATTCCCGTATGTTCTTGAGTTTGAAAATACTGTTTGTTTCCAACCGGGGCGGATTTCCAGTTTCCGTTGTCATATTCAGTGTAAACGCGCCCCCGCAGATAGCCCGGCGGAATTTTGCCTGTGGCCCGAAGGACTATTCTGTTGAAGTTTTTTTCCACTTCGCTGCTGATTGTCCGATTGAGGTCCACATTTTTATTAAATATAATTTGGCCGGAGCCTGCCCTTCTCAGGATTCCGCGCCTAAGAAAGTAGAACTCCAGATCTTTTATCTTGTCTCCGTAGCTGTTGTACAGGAAAAGCGCAAAAAAAGCGAGCGCGGGTATAAGAAGAAGCGCGAAGAAAGTAAAGGTTCTTTTGAGCCATTGTCTTTTGGAAATTCTTTTTTTGGAGATTATCCGCGCCGCATTAAGGGACGGAAGGATAAAAATAAATTCTGTCAGTATTATTATCCCAAAAAATCGGTTTGAATGCTTCAATATCCAGGGAGAGAAAAAAGTCATGTAGGTGTTTTCAAACTTAATCCCCAACATTTCGCCGCCAAGAACAGTTGCGGCCAGAGAAAAACACGCGCACGATCCCAGAGTATAAGGAGAAGATTTGTAAAATGTGGCGATCACCGCCAGATACAAGAGGAAAGGCCCGGAAAGATTAGCCTGAAAAATGCCGCTCAGCATACCTGTCCTGTCTGGATTCATTTTCATTAAAAGATCGCCAAAAGTTGAAAGCACAACGGCGGTCAGCAAACTGTATATGACTGAACGGTCGCTGTAATGAAAAGGCTTGGAGTACACCAAAGACAGAAAAAGGCCAAGAAGCGTCAAGGCAAAAATGAGCGGGATGTCGGACACATAAGAAAAAAGATATGCGGCCGGGATAATCATTCCAGCGCAAAGCAGAACATGAGCTTTTGATTTCTTCTCCGCCAATATTTTTTTGTTGCTCATAGCTCTTTCACCTTGCCGTCAAAAATCTCTTGCGTAGTAAGAAGGCGCGCGTCGCCTGCTTCCGAAAGGTCAAGCTGTTTTTTCCCGTCCGCAATTATAATGACTTTGACCGCAACCCCTGAATCACGGAGGTTTCTGACAAGCAGTTTCCGTTCTTCATCCCAGTTCAGCAGCACAAGCACAGTGCTGCCAATGCCTGACACTTCCGCCATCACAGAAGGGGAGAGTTCTTTTATGGGCTCCTTCAGATTTGGCTCCAGACATGCGAGTATGTCCAGAATATTGTCAAGGCAGGCCAGGCTTCTGCCGCCTTGAAAATGATAAACATCCGGCCCTGCCGCAAAAATATCAATGATGCAGTCTTCTCTGGCAAGGAAGTCGGCCAGCGAAGCTGTCAGCGAGACAGCGGCTTCCAGTTCGGGAAAAGACTTTCTTTCGCCAAACACAAAGCGTCTCCATTTGCTTCCGGGACAAACATATGTGTCCGCAATCACCGCCACTCTGCTAAGGTGCTCCTCCTGAAATTCACGAACTATAAGCTTTCCAGCCCGAGCGGAGCTGGGCCAGTGAATGTGCTTTGTCTCGTCACCTGTTCGAAACTCGCGGCAGCCGAAAAAGTCCACCGATTCGCCTATCTTCGATATCATATTTGAGGCTTGTTTCTGATATTTTTTGCCTACCGGCAAGGATAAAGAGTTTAAGGTTTTATATGCAGGATACACAGTCAGACTGTGTGAATCGCGTTCGCGGGAGCTCCATTTAAAGATGCAAAAAGGAAAAGCCGCGTCCGCTATCGGCTTGGGCAGCTTGTATCTTCCGCGTTTGTCTGCGCAAAGAAAGGCTTTTTCTTTGATTTCACCTTTGGCGGGAATGCAGTCCACGGCGGCTTCGCCATCAAGGTATTTCAAGCCTTTGCGTCTCATGTTTGAGTCCAGCACAATATTCCATGCGGGAATTTTTCTCCGATTTTTCACTGTATAATTTATTCTTGCGGCGGTTCCGGCTCTGACCCTTTCAGGCATTTCGCGGATTATTGTCAGACGCGGGCGGAACAGAAAGCCTATGCCAAAATCAACCGAAAATGTTGCGAGCAATGTGAAAGTCAAAATATTCAAAGGATTGTAAATGGAGACAAGGTTGTACATACATGTCAAAAGAAGGACTGTGATCAGCATTCTTCCCGGGACAGTAAAGATTCTTACATAATAGGCATAAATCCAGAAGAGCGCGAGCAATGAGCGCGAACGATATCGGTATTTCAGAAAGGGAGGCTCCTCCAGCCAGTCGGGCCCCTCTATGAAAATCCGCCTGAGACGTTTGTAAAGGTTAAAGAGCTTCATCTTTTCCCGCTAAGTAAAAAATTATGTCGGCGTTTCTGTCTTGTCGACAATGCTGTCCACCACTGCTTTGTTGTCGACTCCTGAATATTTTTCTTTGTGTTCAAGCACAATGCGATGCGGGAGAACCTTTGACGCCAGTTTTTTAACGTCATCAGGAATGACATAATTTCTGCCAAGAATGTAAGCCTGAGCTTGCGCGCATCTGGAAAGGGAAAGCAAGGCTCTTGGGCTCGCGCCCAACTTGATGCGTGAATCATTCCTGGTGGCGGTTATAAGCTTCAGTGCGTATCCGGCAACTGAGCGCTCAATTTCGACTCCTTTGACCGCGTCCTGAAGCTTGCAGATATCTTCGCAGTTGATGACTGGCTCTATGCTGTCAATGGGGTCTGCATCTTTCCTTGAATAAAGCATTTCAAGCTCATGCTCCTCATCGGGGTAGCCCAGATTAAGTTGCATTGCGAAGCGGTCAAGCTGAGCTTCCGGCAAGGGGTAGGTTCCTTGATATTCTATCGGGTTTTCAGTGGCTATCACCAAAAAAGGCCTTGCAAGCAGATGAGTTGTGCCTTCCACGGTAACTTGTCCTTCGTTCATTGCCTCGAGAAGGGCCGACTGTGTTCTGGGCGATGCGCGATTGATTTCGTCCGCAAGAAGAATGTTTGCGAAAACAGGGCCTTTTCTGAAGTGAAACTCCGCGTCTTTCTGATTGTATATTGAGCTCCCCAAAATATCTGACGGCAACATGTCCGGCGTAAACTGAATGCGCGAGAACACGCCATGAATTGAAAGAGCCAAGGCTTTGGCCAGCGTTGTTTTGCCCACACCCGGCACATCCTCCATCAAGACGTTGCCACCGGCGCAAAGCGCCACCAGCAGATTGTCAATCACTTCATCTTTGCCAAAAATAGCTTTTTGCAAATTCTTCTTAAGATTTGTAAGTCTCTCCTTCATGCGCCGCCATTCCTTTTGAAATAATAAAACGTCAGTGTTGTTTAATATAAGTTCCCCTCATATTAAATTCAAATCGGCGCGCAGCGAGCCCATCACGCAATATGACGAGCGCTCCAGAACTGAAGGATGCTTCCTTTTTGCCTCCCAAAAACAAGGAGGCGGCGCATTACGCGGAATAAACGGTTTTTACATCCACGCTCATTATTTCGCCAGGCTGGATTGTTTCAGGACAGCCGCCAGCGGCTTCTATTTCCATAAAATCCGATGCGTCGCTGTATACACTGAAACGAACGCCTTTTCCTGAAGGAATATCCTCGGGCGGAGCGTCTATTATGTCAATGTAATCTTGCCCTTCCGGCAAAGGAGAGGCAGTTCTTGTCACGCTAAGGCCCTTGGCTGGATCGCGAAATCCTATCCAATCCACGCGTTTGTCCATGCCTATCTGATAGCGAATATCTCCATCAGTTTTGGTGCGCAAAAGTCCATCTCTGGAAAAACGTTCGGAATCACTTGGCCCGTACATGTCCCAGACAGCCGACTTGTCAACATCGGGAAACACAACTTCACAGCCAGGGCCGGAGTCAAACTGGCACAGGCTCCACGGAGCGAGCAGGCATTCATCTTTGGACAATGACTGTGCGCCTATGTATTGGATGGACTCCTTCACAGACACCACCAGATTGCCGTCTGTCATTTTTGTTGAAATAGCCCTGCTGAAAATTGTCGAAATACCCAGGCCTCTGTTGTTGATCAAATCAATTTCCGCGCATATTTTCGCGCAATTTCCCTCTTCTTCCGACACAATATACCTTGCGCCTGTCAAGCCAGGAGGCACTCGCCATTTGCCGCAAGGATATTCATATCCAAGGCATGTCCCCTCAGGCGCGGGCCAGAGCCCGTCTCCTCCAGGGTTTAAATAACCTTCTTTTGTCGTCTGCCTTAAAATCGCCTCCGCATTCACGCGATTGACAACCTCTCCATTCATTATTGCAAAGATTCGGCCTTCAAGATCAAGCCCGGCCAAAACGCCATTCTGTTCATTTCCGACAATCAGGAAGCGTCTTTTTCCTTTTTCAAAAAGTTCAATTAAATCTTTGATCTTCATTGCAAGATGCCTTTCAAATATTCACAGTTTAATATTTTTTCTTTTAGATTGTTTTTGGTGTAGTAGTAATGATTGCTCGCCTCAAAGCCGATGCGGGAATCTCTCAATACAATGTCGTGCAGGCACAAGGTTGTTTCTATTTCGTCGTCAAGCAGCTTCATTAATTCTTCCCTTGCATCGCTGTCGCGCAGGGCAGTGAAGCGCAGCAAGTTTAATGAGCTTTTAAGGTGGCAGAACATTGCGGTCGCAACATCTCTCATGTCTGTGTAGTTGGGCAAAAATTCGTTTGGGATTTCAACTTGGGAGCCTTTTAACAGCTCGAGGCCCTTTTTCCATTTTTCGCAAAGCTTTTCAAACTGTTTTTCGAAAATATGTTCTGGATAAATGGCGCGCCATGAGTCAATATCGTCATAAGGAAATCCTATCATTGTTCCCTCATATCCAGTCGGCGATGAATAAAACAAATTTGCCGGCCCATAGTTTTGCGGCCCGCAATAGAGAACGCCAACATGAAAAGGAAACTCTCGAAACGCTTCGCTGAAAGCTTCCCATGCCTCGCATATCCCCGAAGCGACTTTTGCCCCAAATTTTTCCAATGCAAGCTCTTCGGGACTTTTCCTCAGCAGCTCCAGATTCCACGAAGGATATCCGCCCAAAGTCCAGCTTAGCATAAGGCTGTCAACTCCTTCTGATGCAAGATTGTCTATATGCTCTTTCACAAGTTGAGGCGTTGGAATATAGGGAACGGCGGAGCATTCCCATGTATTGTTAAGCTGAACTTTTGCGATTGTTTTAAGCTTGCATTCTCTCGCTTTTTTCCATACCGCTTTGCTTTCCTCGGAGGGGCCGACAACAGACATTGAGTAATCGACAACGCTTCCGTCAATTCCGCCTATATTGAATTTTTTGCCCCATTCACTCACGCGGAGAACCTCAACTTTTTGGGGAAGTTTTCCGATGCTTTCTTTTTCAAAATCACCCCATGCCCAAGTATGAGCCATTACTTTGGCGGAGGAGTCTGATTTATGAACGCCTTTTTCTATTGCCGAGATTGTCTCAGCTATGACATCCGGGACTGGACGCTTTGCGCATTGAGGGCATTCATCGCCCTTCCAGCGAGCGTGGCAGTTAGTTGTGTTTTCGCTCATTGTAACACAAAACGCTCCGCCCAGGCCTGGAGCTTTTGCAAATACAAACGAAGTCGCATCCTCAAGATATTGAAGGACTTCAGGGTTTGAAGTGCATAGCGAATAATTGTTTGATTCTTGATGGAACACCCCTTTCCAGCCGGGATATTGGTTAAAGAATCTTTCCGGCATGCCGCGCGGCTCATTCAGATAAAGGTAAATTTTTATGCCATATTTTGCGGCTTTGTCAACCAGCCTCTTAAGATTTACAAGGCGGATTTTATATCCTTCAGAAAATTCAGGAGCTTTGTCGAGAGGAAAAAGTGAATAAAGAATTCCCTGAAGCCAGACGCCATTTATGCCCAGATTTGAATAAGCTTTCAAAAGTTCATCCGGATAAGGCTCCAGTTCCGGCTCAAGAAGAGCGTCTCCACACAAGGCATGATATGAATATATAAATTTCAGGTCAAACGAATCGCTTTTCCCGCTCTGTTTTGGCAAGGCTGTTTCCGAATATTTTTTGAAAAATTCAAACGGCTTTTCTATCTCTTTGGAATTCGCAAAATATTTGTCCACTATTTTGCTTATTCTGCTTGTCGCTGCCTGTTCATCCTCATTTAGAGGAGCCCATTTTGCCGCTTCAACTTTTGGCTTCAATTTTCCAAGTTTATGCCAAAGAAAATCATCTTCGCGCAGAATAAAATCCAATTTGCCGGGAGTCCATTCCAAAAGGCGCAAGAGTTGTTCGTAAGGCAGAAGATGCCAGTTGTTTCTGATAATAGTAATATAGCCTCTTTCGAGCCATTCATTGCATGTTTTGCATGGAGCGCACAAGCCCATTGCTTTTGCCGACTCAACAATTTCCAAGACAGGCGCTTCCAATATTTCAGCTATTTTTTCAACTGGAACCAATTCCCAGTTGCGCCACAAAACAGCCTGCCAACGCGTTGGAAAATGAGAAAATTCCAAGGCTTGCGGATATGGCCCGAGAGGCAAGTCTTCAATATTCATCTGCTATTTCCTTTGCCGTTTTAAATGTTGCGCCTTTGTCTTTCAGCATGAAGCATAACTTGTCAAATTCAATGCAAGCTTTCTGTCCGCAATTCTTGACTATAAACGGCAAGGGCTTTACGCTGGCCTCGCCGAAGTCAATGGAGCCTTGAGGCATTTTATAAAATTCCCATGGATGAAAGTAAAATCCGAGAACGGGCCTTTTCCCTTTTTCCCTGACATAGTTTATGAATGAATCCACCTTTTTCATTAGCGCGCCAGCAGACTTTGTCCTGAACAATGGCCATTGGTCGCGGTCGCGCTGATATGGGTCGCTGCTTTCCATTGTCAAGTCGCAAAAATTTGGGATTTCCACTATTTTCATTTTCCCTTTTTTAGTCCAGTTTTTTGCGGAAGGATGATAAGGCTCAAACATTTCCTTGTAAAAAAACAATGGCAAAGACGCATCAGAAATATACCCGAGTTTTTCAAGGGCCTTGACAACACTGTTGCTTCCCCAAAGCCTTGGACAGCGAAAGCTTTCAGGTTTTGAGCCGGTTACTTTTTTGAGAATCCTTGTCCCTTCTGAAATGCGACCTTCCACCTCCGATGGCAGAACAGGCCAATTGTTGGGAAGCGGAAACAATGGGTCCCCAAGGGTTTCATGAAAAAGCCCGTGGCATCCTGTCTCATGTCCTGCGGCTTTCACTTTTTTAGCCATTTCAGAATTATTTTCAGCGGCGTGCCCAGTCCAATAGTATGTGCCCTTGATGTTATGCTTGTCCATTATTTCCAACAACTTCGGGGTTCCGTGAATGACTCCTTCATAGTTGGAAGTGAAGGAGCCTATGTCTGTTTCCATGTCTATCCCCAACAGAACATCAAAGCCTGTTGATTTGTCCTGAGCATTTTTCATTTTTTAAACCTCTGTGCAGATTTTGTCCATTTTTTCACTGAATGGGACCGCTCCATTTTCAGTTATTTCATAGCCCGTTTCAATTCTAACACCGTTAAATTCGGGATGGCCAAAAAAGCTTATGTCAACGCAAACAGTCATGCCGGGCGTCAACACGTCTTCGCTTCCAGGGCCGAAGAACGGGGACTCGGCTTCATGTAGCCCTATTGTGTGCAGGAACGGACAGACCAGATACTTTGAAAGTCCATTTTTTTCAAAATACGCGCGCGCCGGAGCGTCAATTTCTTTGCCTGTTCTGCCAAGGACAAGTTGTTCCTTTGTCAATCTGAACGCATCTTTCAGGTATTTCATGCATTCTTTTTGCTTTTCGGTATATTTGCCGTTCACTGGAAGGGCGTCTCCAACAACTCCCGCATAGCCGTTTATTTTTGGAGCGAGCCCTATCATAATCAGTTCGCCGTCCTCCAATTTTTTGGAGCTTGAAGTTGGGACAACCGCGTTGCCGCGTATTCCGCTGCCGACAATTGTGCCAAATCCAAATCCGCTTGCGCCTCTGCTTCTTACGGCGTATTCGCCGGCAGCCGCCACTTCTATTTCAGAAACGCCAGGAGTTATTTTTTCCTTCATTGCGTCATAGGCAAAGTCCGCGAGCTTAAAGGCTTTTCTTATCTGTTCGATTTCCCATTCCGACTTGATAAACCTGAGTGAAACAAACTCTTCTGTAATGTCGACAAGGTCGACTCCAGCAAAGCCTTCTGTTATTCCCTTGTGGCAGTCCGCGGGCATTCTGCCGCCTCCCACAAGCCCCACGCGCTTTACGGCTCCAAGGGTAGAGTTTAATTCCGCAAACAATTTTTGAAAATCAATAATTGTCGCGTTGGGATATTCTTCATCCGGCACCATAAACACCGGAAAATTGCGGGTTTCTGTTATTGTGCTGTCGAGCTTTGCGAACGGCTCGCTTTCAGGACCGCCCAGAATCATCGGAGCTCCTTTTGCGGGTATCAGGACTGCTCCGTTTTCAAATTGCGGACACCAGCCGGTAAGATACCAGCCGTTTCCGATATTAAACTCATCATAGTAAACGACAGCCATGTCCAGTTTTTTTTCTTCCAGAATTCTTCTTGTTTTTTCAATTCGCTTGTCGCATTCTGTTTGTGTAAGGTAACCCATTTTTTGCTCCTACGTTTTTTTGGCTTATATTGAATTGTTAATTTGAAGAGCTTTCACGTATTTCGAGAGTCGGAGAAAGCTTTGTTCTGCATGCCGGGGCATTTTCTCCGCGGCGTTTCATCAAAAACTCCAAAGCCATGCGCCCTAGCTCTTTGTAGTCCAGCTTAATTGTGGTGAGTCTGGGGTACAGTTGTTCTCCGATAGGCAGGCCGTCGCATCCGCAAACTGCCACTTCTTCGGGTATTTTTATGCCCTTTTCCTGAAGCGCCCGGTATGCGCCGCAGGCCATTTCGTCGTTGGTGAAAATGGCGTCAAATTTCAGGCCGCTTTCAAGCGCCGCTGATATTTTTAGGTATGCGTCTTCCGCCGAGAAGTTTGTTTCAATGACAAGATTTTTGTTGACATTTTTTTGGAACAATTCAAGGGCTTCGCAATAGCCTATTTCGATTTCGCGGGAAAAGTAATGCTCAGGCTCCCCTTTTAAAAGAAGGATGTTTTTGCGGCCATTTTCAAGCAAGTGCCGCGCGCCAATTCTGGCGGCGTCGGCATTGTCGAAACTGAAAGAACTGTATGGAGCTGTCAGAGCTGGCTCGCCAGGATTGTCCAGAAGAATCGCCTTGGGAGAGCTTTCCAGCAACGCCTGAAGCTGCTCTGTTTCAAAATAGCCGATTATCAGAGTTGCAAGCGCTGTTGAGCTTTTCAGGGATTCGCGCAAGCTGAGAAATTGATTGTATTCGCCATTGGATGTGTGGATTACACAGTCATAGCCGCGCTCCGCAAGCTCCCGCTCAATGGTAGTGAGAAGCTCGGAATAAAAAATAGACACGCTTTTTCCGAAAACACCCATGACCACGTCGACAGTGGGCCTGGCGTTTTCATCGAGCGTTGATGGCCGCCCCGATTTGAGCGGGCTGTGATAGCCGAGCTTCTTTGCGGCGTCAAGAATTAGCGTTTTCGTTTCCTTCCTGACTGAAGGACTGTTTTTCAGGGCTCGGCTTACCGTCATGGCGCTGACTCCGCACTCCTCGGCGATCGCTGCTATTGATTTTTTGTTATTGTCAGTTTTTGTTTTCATGTTGCTTATTTTATCATGACAAATGTTAAAGTCAACATTTTTGCGTATTTTCTTTGTTCGCCATTTTTTAAAGAAGAAAAAGAGGACAAATTTTTAAATTCTTCTTGAATAGCCGCCTCTTTATTGCTTTAATTACAGTTTAAGACAAACTCAGGAGACAAGTATGTATGTAGGCAGAATTGTGGCCGTGGGCATGACCCCCGGCGGAAAAGCGGCGGCAATGTACAGGGTTTCGTCGCGCTCATTCCCAAATCGCGAAGCGCGCCTTGCCGGTGAAATTATTTCGATTATGCCAAGAAAAGGCTTCGAAGACGACCTTACAAAAAGTCCTTATATAGCGTATAACTGCGTAAAGCTTGCCGGTTCTCTCGCAATTGCCACAAATGGCTCGCACACAGACCCGATTACTGAAAAAATATTGTCGGGAATGCCCGTCAGAGACGCGCTCACATTGAGCCTCCTGGCCATGGATTACGAAAAAGACGACTACAATACGCCCAGAATAGCGGCTGTAGCCGACAGGAACAAGCCGGTAGGCTATCTTGGCATCGTAAGAAAAGACGCGGTCATTGTTCGCGAATTTGAACTTAAGCCAGGCATTGCGTTTTATGTGGCCACTTACGAAAAAAATAATCCGTCTCCGCATCTTGTGGACGAGCTTTTTGACGCAAACTGCGCTGAAACGGCATGCGAATATATTGTAGGCAAAGGCATTTTTTCTGATTTTGAACATCCAGTGACTTCCGCCGCCGCAGTGGCGGGCAAAGACGGTTTTGAACTGTCGGTGAAAGTAATTTAAAAACATGAGCAAAGGCATTTTAGATCAACTCAATCCCGAGCAACGGGAGGCTGCAAAGACCATAGAAGGCCCATTGCTAGTGCTGGCCGGAGCGGGAACAGGAAAAACCAGAGTTATAACATTTCGCATAGCTTATATGTTGCAAAATGGGATTAAGCCCGAAAATATTCTCGGAGTGACTTTTACCAACAAGGCGGCGCGGGAAATGAAAGAGCGCGTGGCTCAACTGGTGTCCGCGGATGACGCCAAAAAAGTAACCCTTGGCACATTCCATTCGCTTTGCGCCAAAATCCTGCGGAAAGAAATTGACAGAATCGGCTTCACCGCAAATTTCACAATAGCCGACGCAAGCGATCAAAAAGGCATTCTTCGCCAGGGAATGAGCGAATTGGGCTTCTTAAAAGATGAAGTGCCTGTCGAGGCGGTCATGTCATTTGTGGGAGGCTCAAAGAATCATGCGCGAAGCCCTCGGGAAGCCAAGATGATAGCCGACACCGACTTTGAAGCCAAGGCGGCTCTGATATACGAACGTTATCAGCAGATACTGGAAAATCAAAACATGCTGGATTTTGACGACATGCTTTGTCACGTGGTGAAAATATGGCGCAAATACCCGGATGTGCTGAAAAAATATCAGGAAACCTACAAGTATCTGCTGGTGGATGAATATCAAGACACCAACGAGGTTCAGTTCGAGCTTTTGAAAATGATAACCGGAGACAAAAAAAATATTTGCGTTGTTGGCGACGATGACCAAAGCATTTACGGATGGCGCGGAGCCGTTGTCGAGCATATACTTGATTTCCCGTTTCATTTCAAAGGAGCCAAAGTTGTGAAACTGGAAAGGAATTACCGCTCCACAAACACAATTCTTGAAACTGCCAACAAAGTGATATCAGAAAACTCGGGCAGATATGATAAAAGCCTTTGGTCCGAACACGGGGAAGGCGAAACTATTAAAGTCATTGGAACCAACTCAGCCGACAATGAGGCTGGCTTTGTGGCGGATGCCATTTATGATGTGGTCTCAAATTACGATCTGGACTATAAAGACATAGCAATCCTGTACCGCTCCAACCATCTTTCCAGGCAACTGGAACAGGCGCTGCGAAAAATGGAAATTCCGTATCGACTGGTCGGAGGACAGGAATTTTTCAAGCGAAAAGAAATCAAAGACGCGGCAGCCTACCTTAAGCTTATAGCAAACCCCAAAGATGATCAGAGCCTTCTCCGAATATTGGGCGTTCCGCCGCGCGGAATTGGCGACAAAGCCGTGAAAGCTTTAAAGGAACTCCACGCCGCAACTTTTCTGCCCATGAGCGAACTTCTTGGGCATGAGGCTTTCCTTGAAAAGGTCTCTTCGACTGCCGCAAAGGGGGCAAAAGAGCTTTCAAACAATTTTAAAAAATACACGGATGAGTTCGCAACTCCCGGCGATCTTGGCCATAAAGCCAAGGAATACCTTGAGGACTCCGGATTCGCCAACGGCCTGCTCAAAATTTACAAAAATCGGGCCGAAGCCGAAAAACGCAGGGAAAATGTGGATGAATTCGTAAACGCCATTTATGAATTTGAAAACAAAACCAGCTCCGCTCCGCTCCTGTATGAATTTCTGGAAAGCTTCGCGCTGCTTGATGAAAACGACAAGACCGAAGAGGATGAGCAAAGCGGAAACGCCGTCACTTTGTCAACAGTGCACGCCTCTAAAGGGCTGGAATATCCATATGTATTCCTTGTGGGCATGGAGCAAAACCTGTTTCCGCACGAAAGAGCATTGAAGGAAGGCGGGAAATCAGAGGAGCGCCGTTTGTTTTATGTTGCTATAACCAGAGCCAAAAGCAACCTTGCCATAACGTACGCAACGCAAAGAATGAGGCACGGAAGACTGCTTCATTGCAAGAAATCAGAGTTTCTCAGGGACTTGCCTGAAAAGTACACGGAAGAAATGAAGCCAGACAACTTTTTCAGCGGCGTCGACAATGAGGACATTCTGGATGAATTCTCCAATATTTTTGAAATGCTCGAGGATTAGGCGAAGCCGCCAAAAGTCCTGAAAAATAAAAAAGCCGACGGAGTCGGAATAAAAACCGGACTCTGTCCGGACGCCATCCAGCGGCGGAATCGCTGGTCGGCAATGCCGAAAGGTCTAGGCGTATAAGATGTTGTGCGACAGCGCGTATGGCGCATTAAAAAGCCTGATGCTTATTGGGGCGCGAAACGACAACAAGCTTTATTTCATTGCAGCGCCAGCGCCCTGGACTTTTGGCGGCTCCATCGGATTAGACGCCACCGCCAATTAATCAGATTTCTTTTTAATTTTCCCATCGGCAAATATTATGCTTTGCGGCGATTCAACATCAAGAAATTGTTTGCCACCAATTCTCAGTTTTTTGGCGTCAGTCGCAAGAAGCCTCACAAGCTTTTTGTTTTTTCCAAAGCGGCAGAACAACATTTTAGCGTCAGTTTCAATGCCGTTTATTTTGATTTGTTCATCATTCAAGCGAACAAGCGCATGGTCTTCAACATCTTTCCATAGCACAGTTGAATGAATAAGTTTTTCTGTGCTTGCGCTCGTGATTTCAGGAGCTTGCATTCCTTCCTTGCGAGGATAGAGCATTGTCAGGAAATTAGGGTTGACGGCTTCTGCCTCCACCGTCAGCCTTGCGTGAACAGGATCGCGGGAAGGCTGATAGAAATCCTGTTTGACTGCGCAGTCTTTCGGGTGCAAAATGTTGACTGAGCATGTTGCGCCGCAAAGCGCGTTGGTGTCTCTGACAATAACATCTTCTTTTGACAAAATATTTTTTGCTCCAAAAATTATCAAGCCGCTTCCTTTGGGATTAAAACCCTCTGGAACATAGTTTTTGTCTTTGGTCAAAAGCATCCGGGCTATCTCATAGCCTGAAAACACGCCCTTCAGCTGAATTATATTTTCGCCGGTCTTAAGCTTGACCATTTCCGGCTTGTGCATCTTCTTTTTGTTTGCCGAAAATTTAACCCAACTGAAGCTCCTGGTATTTCCCAATTGAAATCTTGAAATCTTCCTTCCATTTGCCCAAACTTCTGCGTTTGCCCAGCCATAAGCATCGCCGCGCGCCAAAGCCCACAAGACATAGTCATCATATTCCGCGTCAACTTTAAAAGTCACGTCTCCGGCGTTTCTTCTTATCATACTGAATCCGGGCATTATAAATTCATCCCAGCCTCCGCTTCCCTGGGCATAAATTGTTTGTCCCTTGAAGCTCAATGGCTTAATCAGCGCGCCATCTGGCTCGCAATCGATGGCATTGCCGGGCGCTGTATGCAGTTGCCATGTATATTTATGCTTTGCTTTGTCTTTGGCTATGTCATCATAAATCAGAGTGTATGACGGCGTCTCTCCTTTGTTTATGAAAATAATATTGCGAAAAGCCTTTTCCACTTTGTTGTATTCTCTTTTATTTACATAATGATAACGCACAAAGAAGTCATAGGCGTCTTTTTGGTCAATTCTGACATATCCCATTGAGTCGTCGGCAACGTAGGCGTCAATTTCAGCAAAGGTTCCTGACTGCCTCATTGTGGGGTCAAATCCCTCCCCTTTTCCGTCAATGAGCACAATGTTGTGGGCTTGAGACGGGGTCGAGGAGTTTTCTCTTTTGGCGTCATTGCCGTAGCCTGAATCGACAGCCCATTTTCTGTCATAGGCGTAAAGATTGAACTGTCCGCGGTCAGCCTGAGAATGCGACGCGTATTCATAATCTGTCGCATAGGCCAGAAGCAATGTGTCATCCTTGCCCCATCCGCTTCTGAATCCGGCCATTCCGGCTGCTTTAAAAAGCCTGCTTGATCCCAGCTTTTTGGCGGGATCAAAGTTTTTAAGATCAGGCTTGCGGCCGAAAAGAATAGCCCACGGGTTGCTCATGTACCTCGGAAATGTCCCGCACACTTTTGACACAAGATAATCTCCATAGCCTGGGTAGTTGTTTTGTATTATATATGGTATGTCAGACATGCGCACAACGTATTTGCCGTCAGAAAAGTTGTCGAACTCATAGTCCCACGGCAGCGAACTCCAGAGCGTCCATATCAAGGCTTTCTTTAAATTTGTTTTTTTGAAATAATCTATCCCTTTTTTGTTTTTGAGAGCCTCAAAAAAAAGTCCCTGATTTCTAAGCATATAATATAAATAGGTGACGCCCTCCGGGTAAACTCCGTCTGATTTAACAGCCACATTGCACCATGCAATGGAAATCCTCATAGCTTTCTCAAGCCAGTCATGTGATTCAAGAAAAGTTTCTTTTTCAATTGCCAGGCACGCCAATCCCAAAGCCCCCATTTGTCCTGCGCAATAATTCTTGTGAAAGCCAAGTCCATATTCTTCAGTAATAGCCATTTCATAGGTTATTTTACAGAAATAGGCCAGTCCTTTTCTTATTAGAAAACGCTCCTTTTCGTTCATTTCATTGTAAAGCGAATCATAAACAATAGCGACAGTGTTGAGGACAAAGCTAATAGAATTCCCGTCGTTCAAATGCTTCGTGAATTTGCCTGTATCTCGAACGGGCACTTTCATATAGTGCTTATCAACAAAAGCGCAGGCAAGATTGATGGCCCTCTTTGAGTATTTTTTGTTTCCAGTCAGCAAATATGCCATGACAAAAGTTTCGGACACGCTCTGAAAATTAGGATTTTCAGTGAATGGAAAATCATGATTGTCCGGGAATCTTTCAAGGTTGTAATCCGCTAAGGCAAGCAAATCTTTGACGTAATTTTTAAAGTACGGGTCATTCATTTTTTTGCGCAAAGCCGGAATGTCTTTTTCACTGAAAAGCAAAGAAGGATGATTCCGCTTTTTAATTTGCTGTTCAGTTTTGATATAAGATTCAAATTTATCCATTCTGAGGTCTTTGGCCATAAGCGCGCCAGCCGTTGCAATTAGGCAGAAAATGAGACTGATTTTTTTATTCATATTAAAAATCCTTTTGTTGAATATTATTGATGCATTTTTAATCAAATTTGTTGCCGCTAAGCGTCCAATAGATGCTGTTCTCATAGTTTGTCCAGCCAGGAGACTCGGTGGCCACGTCCTTGTATCTACATTTTTTGGCGTGTCCGTCCGCGAAGACAATGTTGCTTCCACCGCTGTGTCTTTGGCTGATTGGGCGATTGTCTGTGACCCTTGGCAGGACAATGGTGTAGCTGGCCGCTTCTTTGCCCCAGTCATATGTCCCGCTGTCCGCCCACATTATAAATAGAGACGGTTTTTTGACCATTGTGAATCTTTTGCCATCCATGACTTTGTCGACGCCTGGCGTTTTATAGTGAAAATAATTATACCCGTAAGAGCCGTTGAAATAATGAGCTGGAATTCCATCATGATAAGCGTTCCAGTTCCATGGATGTTCATCGGCAGGGCATTTGAACACGCCGTCTCCAAAATGCTTGCCAACGTATTCCCACATGTCATCAATGCGTCCGCTGTTTGTTTTCATATAGCCGTCATTGTCGCCGACGTAGGATATTTCAGCGAGTCCTATTTGCTTGACGTTTGAAGTGCAGGCAATGGTCATTGCTGTGCTTCTCGCTCTTTTCAAAGCGGGAAGCAGCATGCTGGCAAGAATTGCTATGATGGCAATCACAACGAGCAATTCAATGAGTGTAAAAAGATACTGCTTTGGCTTTTTTATCCAGTTCTCTTTTTGTGCTTTCATAGCGTCACCTTGTTAAATAGTTAAAATTCCGCCTGGCTGTGTCTGCATTTCCTTCAAAATGCAGCGCGCTTTTTTCCATGCATCCTCGCATGATATTTCACTCTCCATTGCTTCAATAAAAACATCCACAATTGCCTTCTGCCATATTCTGTGTCCTTTTCTGGATGGCAGAATTTTTGAATTTTCTGCGGTGTGTCTGGCTATTTCAGGATGCTTTACTCCCGCGCATTTCCACGATTTTCTGCAACTATTGAGCGCGGGATATACCATAGGCAAAGACCCCATCTTTTTTCTGCCATCTTCTGAGAATACTTTTGCGAGGAGCTCCCATGCCGCCGCGGGATTCGAGCAGGTTGACGGCACGCCAAATCCGATAAGAATAGAGCTTGCCATATTTCCTGCCTTTCCGCTTGGCATTGGCAGAAAAGTCCATTCAGAGCTTTTTTCTTCAAGCTTGTATCCAAGCAGAGGCCCCACTGTGGTCATGCATGCGCCGCCGTTTCTCAAAAATCTTAGATAATTTTGAGGAATATTGTATAGATTTACGGAATATTCTTTGTCGTGCATAGTCTTAAGGAATGAGATCATTTCATCAAAGGCTTCTCTTTCAAGAGACACTTTGCCGTAGGCGTCAAAATAATCCCCTCCGGCCTGATATAAAATGTGCTCAAAAAAGCATCCCGATGGCGGCTGGTATCCGAATGGCATATGTCCGGCGCGCTTTAATTTTTCGCAAACATTTAAAAAATCATCCCAACTCCATCCATCAACAGGCAAGGGCATGCCGGCGTCTTCAAAAGCGGGAATATAAGCGTAAAAAAGCCCCGGGTTTGCCACGTATGGAAGCATAAGCAGCTCGCCGTCCAGAGATGAGCATTCGTCAATAATGGATTCCGACACGTCGCCGCGCAATTGTTCTTTCAGGAACTTTGGAACGGGAAGAAAATATTCGCAGCCTCCGGGCAACTGCATATCCAATGGAGACAACTGAACAATGTCGCAATCGGCCCATTCTTCCATTTCTGAGGGCTTTTTTGATAACGGGACAGGAATAACTTTTTTCTTGAGCCGGGCATTGTCGCCGCCAAAAAGAACTGGGTCAATTTCGTCTTGGCAGAGCAATTTTATTGTTTGCCCCAGAATCATTTCATGCTTGCTGGAAGAAAGGCTGTCAATTATTCTGACGAGCTCTGGATTGTCAATTACAAATGTTCCGCGCCCCTGCTGGCGTTCCAGTATCCCTTCATCAACAAGCCTGCCGACTGCTTTGCGAATAGTGCCTATCGACACATCGTAACTGCGCCCCAATTCAGGCTCAGGCATTATTCTGCCATTTTTTTGCGCTTTCCCTGACGCAATGTCATTTTTCAGCGCAAAATAAACTCTGTCACAAGTATTTGCAATCACAATAGCCTCATCTCTTGCTTTATTCATACAATTCATTCATTCACAGTTTACATGAATTCAATGAATAAGTCAAGAAGCTTTTACAAAAAGCGCAGTTTTTTTGGGTTATTATTGCAACCCCTCAGTTAAAGTGGGTTTTTAAAGTAAAAACATGCCTCCGGGGCTTCCCCGGACGCTTGCCGGGGCGGAACACCGGCTAGCCGCGCGGCAATGAGCGCGCGGCAATGAGCGCTCGCCAAGGGCGAAAGCCATAGCTGTTTGATGTTGCCGCGTCAGCTTAACTGAGGGATTGCAAAATTTAAG
>CAZYVR010000016.1:0-32961 GCA_964651145.1 uncultured Victivallales bacterium
TGAGTTTCAGGAATATGTCAGTTCTTCCCAGAACGCGCCTTGCGAAGTTGACGATGACTTTATGTTCATTTTTTTCGCTGACCTCGTCCCAGTGCTGGATGTTGCGTCCTTTCAGAATGTCGACTTCATAGTTTTCGGGCAGCTCAATCTGCACTGAAAAGATTCCGGCTTTGGCAACATCAATATTCAGTTCTGATTCCAGGACAGTTCTTTCATCCCCAAAATCAACGCTGACTTTTTCTGTCACGCGCAATTCCGGCTCTATTTCGATTGCTTGAACGCTTATTGTCGCGTCCGGCTTAAAGTATCTGAAAGTTTTCTTCAAGCTGGCGCCTGGCCATATTATGCCCTTTGGAAAGTCGCTGTTGTTGATTCTGTTAAAGCCGCTGTTCTTTAAGTCTTTTATTTGAATATTTTGCGCAATCATCAAGCCTGTTGTTCCGTGCTGACGGACTGCGTCCTTTATTTTTACGCATCCTATTTCGGTTTTGTAGGGCAGGTTCAGGTCTGTTATCTGCGTCATTATTGTCATTTTCATGTCGCCATGATGGGGCTGAGTCAGGAACACCTCAAGCTTTTTTTTGTCGGGGTGATGCTTCCATGCTCCAAGGTCGGGGGCTTCCACAGAAGTAACCCTCATGTTTTTTGGGATTTCAACTTTTAGCCGGGATATCTCTCCTTGGGCGATCTGAAGGTTTGCTATATAGCATATTTCCACAAATCCTCCGGAAAATTTTGCGCCGCCGTCCACGTTTGCGAAAAATCTTATTGTTTCTTTTTCCACATTTCTTGCTTGTGGGCTCAGCTTGAACAGGGCGGTCGTTCCCGGCGCATAGGACGCTTTGGCATTGCACAGTTTTCCTTTAAAGGCGGAATTGAACGAGACAGCGTTTTCGCTTTTTATTTTCATGTTTTCGCGGTCTGTTTTTATTGCCACAGTGTTGACGTTGCATTGAGGAATTTGCATTTTAAATAAAATATCGCCTTGTTCCTTTTTAAAAGGGAGCTGGAGTTTTAGGTCAAACTTGAAGTTGCCGCTGTCCTTTATTTTTAGGAAAAACTTGTCTCCTCTTCTCAATATTTCCAGGTCTGAATTTTCAGGGAGCTTGCCGCATATCACAGCCGGAGGTGTTATCAGCTCTATTTCCGATTTTTCATCGGCTTTTATTTCATAACGTGCTTCGACTGTTATCCCTTTTTCAAGGACATTTATTTCAAAGGCGGCTTTCTCTATCAAAGCGCCTTCATTTTGGCCATGGGACATTGCCGGGGCGAAAAACGTAATCAAGAGCATTGCCGCTATAATGGATGCCCTTGCTTTCCGGTAGAGCCATATCCAGACCAGAGCCGAAGCGAGTGGCGGCGCTAGCAGAACTATAAGAAAAGAGCTGAGCGCGTTAATCCAGAGCCACTGGGCGCCAGCGGAAAACAGCAAGGAAACTCCAATGCCGGCAAAAAGGCATTTTAACGTTTTCATGGGCGCTTTAAAGGCGATAAAAAACGCCGCAGCCGCAACGGCGACAAACAATGCGGCAATGCCTAATTTGTAGAAGGAAAAGCCTTCCATGTTGTAGACTGAAAGGTTTATAAAAATGCCGTCTCCTGGAAGGCTGAAAAGTTTGGTGAATTCAATTTGATTTGCAGGGAAAGAGCTTGCCCTTGGAATATTAAACTGTCCCAGAGAAGCGGCAAGAAGAAAGAGCGCCATCAAAAAGAGGATGCCCGACACTATTGAGGCAATAACTACTGCTTTCTTTTTTCCATAACTCACGGCAACAATGACTCCGGCCAGGCTTGCAAGCAGCCATGGTATGAACAATCCCGCGGAAAGCCAATTCATCAGCCAGCGCATTGCGTGGCGCATCATTCCCGAAATTCCGCTCAAGGGCAACTCGTTTTTCAGCGCAAGGTTGCTTTCGGAATCCGTAAAACCGTAGCTCTCAGGAATTTTAACAGTCCAGCGCGAATACATTGACTCGACATCCAGAACGGGCGCTTTCAGTTTTAGGTTTTCATAACTGTTCAGGTCTCCAAGTTTTTGCGCGTATGTGATTGAAATGGCGATTGGCGCATTTATATCCTGCAATCTTGGCAGAGGTATAAGCAGTTTGCCATTGGACATTGAAAGGCGTTTTCTTTCATTGTTTACGCTCACATTCCAGAGCTTTGAATTCTCAGGAAGCTTTACTGGCAGAAACTGGTTTGAGGAATTTTTTATTCTGTATTCGGCTTGAGACACGGCTTCCCCATTGCGGTCTATCCTGGAGCTGATCTCGGAGTGGTCCACAACTATGTCCAGCAACTTTTCCGCAGTGTAAGCGGTGACTGTCGCTTCCGCCCAGTGTGGCTTCTTCAGGCTTCGGTATGATTTCAGCACGGGGTTGTTTATTAGTTTTAGATATCCCTGCGGCAGCTCGGAAATGTCTATTGGCTGTGTTGATGCGGAAAGCTGTTTGTCCGCTATTTTTAGATTTCTGGCGCTGGACAAAACAATAAAGCCATTTTCAGATTCAGAGTTAGCGGTGGACATCGCGCCGAATTTCAGAGTCGCTTCATTTCCGCGCAGCGGAGTTTCATAGGTGGCCAGAAAAGTGAGGTCTCCAAGAGTTTTTTCCCGCATGTTGAGTTCCCACAGCTCGCTGTCTTTCCCATCGTCTTTCACTTTGCGCCAGTCAAGAATGTCGCGTCCTGTGAACTCTAGATTTTTGATTGATTTGTCAACCGTGTATAGGATTTTTTTGACTGGCGCCCCAGTGATGTGGCAGGAAAAAAGACTGCTTCCATAAACGGTTCCTTCCCCTATGGATAGAAGGTGGAAAACTTCGGATATTATGGATGTTTTTTCATGCTTGATTTTTATTCTGCCTTGCCAATCCTGATTTTTGAAGCGGTATGCAAGCTGAAGTCCGGCGCGCCTGACTGGAACAGACCCAGTGTGGACTTGCTTCAGGCCTTTCAGGTCTTCGGCATTCAAAATGATTCCTTTTCCGGCCGCAAAAAGCAGATAGCCGCGAGTCGATTTTGCCTTTTCTATGAATATGCCGGGGACGGCCAGCTCTTTGAGGCCTTTTAAACTTTTCTCGAAGAAGATATTAATATTAGTTTTGCCTATTGTGTCGGCTTTGAACGGAACTTTCAGCCAGTTTTCGCCGTTCTTCGCAATCAGCTCGTAATCTTCGGATATGACGCTGGGGCCTTCCACTCTGTTCACCATTAGGCTCTTGTCGTATTTTATAAGCAGCTCTCGAAGCGGCGCGTCTTTTATGTCAAGAGCGCAAGCCGCTTTTGCCTGCAGGTCTTCATCCTTAAAATTCAGCTCATAGTTTAAGTCAATAGAATAGGAGGGAGTGATATTTTCGGCTTTTGCGTTCAGATAGTATTTATTTCCGGAAAACCTGTAAGTAAAAAGGCTTCTGTCGGGGAAGGGGCAGGACAGGCTTTTTTTGAGCGGAAAGGCTGAGTTGTCTATTTGATTTAGCCCGTGCGTGTCCATTATTATCAGTTTGACGGCCTTGTTTGTGCCAAAGGCCATGAAGCCGTCGGACTTTAAAACATTTTCAGCGGTTATTGATGGAGTGGTTAATTCACAAGGAAAATCAGGAAGAATTTTTTCGGCCTCTATTGTCAGAATATATTCCTTTTCATATTCGCGGCTCAATTTGATTAAAAGCCGATTTCTTGCTTTGTCTTTTCCTTTTATTGTCTGCCAGTCCTGAATGTTCTCTCCGTTTACATTCAGCACATTCAGCTCTGGGGAAAGCGACAGCTCCAGGCTGGCCAGTTTTCCTTGAATGACATTATAGTTGAAGGTTGAATTTATTTTTACGGTTCCGGGAAGAACATTGTAAATGCAGTAGGATTCAGAGCTGCACACAAGCTCAGCGTCAAGCTTGTCCATATGGCTTTTCCATTCGGCCTGGAATTTTCCGGCCGGAGCGAGAACGCTGGTGAAAACTGTTGATTTGACGCTTTGGGCTTTAGCGTCTTTTTTGAGGTCGAGCGAGCCTTTTATTTTTAGCTCCACGTCTCCGCTGTCAATTTTCATTTTTACATTGCGGAATATTGCTGGAAGCATTTCAAAGGAGCAGTGTTTTACAGAGCCGTTCTTTTTTACTTTTGCGGAAAAATCAAAAGAAACTTCATATTCCCCTTCTTCATGGCATCTGAGAATGTAGCTTTTGTCTTTGTAAATAATCTCCGCTTTTTTGCCGGAGAAGAAAAAGCCGCCTGTATGGCTTGTGACCTTTGATTTTGTTTCGCAGATTTCTCCTGACGCGATTTTTATATCCGCCGCGCTTTTTGTTTTTGCTGTGAAAAGCATGTTGAAGCTGGCGTTGTCTTTTTCGGCTTTTCCGGAAAGCTTGACTTCTTCAACCTCGCAGCTTGTCGGCGGCAGTTGTTGTTTGCTTGAATATCCGTTGAGCGGAATTAACGCAGTTGCCATTGCCAGAAGAATAATCTTGAACTTTTTCATATTGCTTTTTTCCCCTTGTGAGATTTGAAAGTTTTATTTTATTGAATTTACAAGAGCGCAAAGGTCATGGACTTTGCGATCGTTTTTGTATGTTCCGTGAAACAGTGTTTTCAAGTTTGCTTTAAGAAAAGAAGGATTCGCAATGCCGGGAACATCGGGATGCCTAAGAAATTCCGCAAATTCTCCCACCAGAAAGGCAAGCTTGAAATTGTCACTTGCTCTGTCAAATGATCCTTTTACATTTTGCGGCTCAAGGTAATATTCTTTTTCCTCCACTTCCAGTGATGGCGTGTTTTTGTAGCGCACCCTGACGGTGCCCAGAGGATTGTTTCCTTTTCTGAAGCCGGGCTTAAGGCGCAGTTCATAAATGGCTGTGACGGATTGGCCCGCCCCGACTTCTCCGGCGTCAACTTTGTCATTTCTGAAATCGGCCTTGCTCAACTGCCGGTTGTCGTAGCCGATTTGACGATAGCTCGCAACAGCTTCAGGGTTGAACTCCACCTGTATTTTGACATCTTTTGCTATTTCGCGGAAACGCGCCGCAAACTGGTTGTTAAAAAGCTCTTCGGCTTCTTCCTCGTCATCCAGAAACACATAACTTCCGTCGCCTTTGTCGGCCAGAGCTTCCATCAGATCGTCATCGCCGTCTCCGCCCACCGCTATTATTGTGTTGCCTACTCCTTTTTTGCGCGCGTCTTCGACTTTCGCCAGAATATCTTTCGCGTTTTTAGAGTTAGTTTCAACAATCCCGTCCGAAAATATTATAACCCTGTTATAGCCGCCAGGGACATAATTTATTAGCGCTGTGTCGTAGGCGCGCACTATTCCTTTTTCCAGATTTGTCGTTCCCTGGGCTTTTATTTTTGACACTATGGATTTTATTTGCTTGCGGTTTGACACAGGCAAAAATCCGGCAAGCGTTCTGGGCTCGTCACCGCAGGTTATAATCGAAATCTTGTCTGTGTTTTTCATTTGATTCAGGAGCATTTTTACGCTTTTTTTGACGAGCATAAGCCTGTCCTTCACCGCCATTGAGCCGCTGGTGTCGATTAGAACAGTGAATGAGGATTTGCGCTTTTCATCGGGACCAAGCTTTTTGCCTTGCACGCCGATGCGGAACAGATAATTGCCTCCGCCTCTTATTGGTGACGGCGCGGCTTCAAGATACACGCCGAATGTTGCGTTGCGCGGCGAGCGGTAATGGTAGTCAAAGTAGTTTATGAATTCCTCCGGCCTGATGGAGTCCGGCTCCGGGCGCCTGCCTTGCCTTATTTTCTTTCTGGCGGCGGTGTAGGACGCGGTGTCAACATCTATTGAAAAGGTCGAAACCGGTTTGCTTTTAGTCTTGATGAACGGCAGGCCGTTCTTGTGTTCCTTCAACGACTCTTCTTCCTTGTCCAGCTTTTCAAAAACTTGCTCTATTTTTCGCAATTCACGCTCTGGCGCGCTTATGACAATGATGTTTTTATTTTTGTTGACAACTATTGAGTCAATGTCCGAAATCAGTATGTTCCTTTTCTTGAGGAAGCTTTTCGCATTGTCAACATTCGTCAAATCCCATAATCTCAGGTTTAGCTTAAAAGTTTTTCTTTGCAGGCTTTCTTTCTTTTTGGCTTTTGTTTTTTTGGAGCTGGAAAAATCCCACTTTAAGTCTTTGATGCTGGATTCCGATGCAAGGCCTTCTGATTCTTTCAATACTTTTTCCGCTGGCATGTCTTTGCCATCTTTGTCTGAGATGTCTTCAATAACAAAGCCTATATCTTCATCTGTTAAAGCTTCTTTAGCTTCAGATTTCCCAACTTTAAAATTGCGCCTGCTTCTGAGGGCGCAGGATTGGGGCGGCAGATTTATTAAGCGGAGGCCTCCTATACAAAGTGCCTGTGTTGCCGGTGTTTCCTCTTTTATAGAATCTACTGCAACGTATTCCACTTCCACTTCCACTTCGTCTTCGTCTGAGACGTCTTCAAGAACAACGTTAGTAATTCCGTGGTCGCTTAAAGCTTTTTTTGCTTCGAATTTTCCCAAAAAAGCTCCGCTGGTGGGGGCGTAGTTTTTTGGCGGAGTTGGCGCCGCTGGGATGTTGCCTTTTAGCGGTTTTACTTTCGTCATTTCGACTTTTACAGAACCTACAGCCTCTTTGCATGCGATTCTTCTCGCTTTTTCACGAGATGAACTTAACGCTGGCAAAAGCATTCCCGCCAAAATGGCCAGGATGGCGATGCATGCGGCGAGTTCCAGCCATCTGTTTGTTTTTGTTGTGAAAAGTATTTTTTTGAAGAGTATATTCTCTTTTTTTTGCGGCTCTTTTGCGGCCTTGAACACTTTGTCGTAGTGTTCGGCTCTTAGATTTTCTGTCAGCGGCTCTTCTTTCAAGACTTTTTCTGTCAGGCTCCAGACTTCTTGCATTTCTTTAAATTCTTTATTGCATGTCTCGCAGGATTCCAGATGTTCGTTCAGAAGCTTTTCCTGATCCGGCAATATTTCGCCAGCCAGCTTGTCTGTCATCAGTCTTGATATTGTTTCACAGTTTTTCATTTTTTGCTTCCTATCCCTGCGCTGTTCATAAACTCGTTTTTTAGCTTTTTCATGGCGTTGTGCAGGATGAATCCCACATTGCCCACGGACAGCTCCAGAATTTCGGCTATCTCTTTATAGCTTTTGCCGTGCTCCAGCTTGAGTATCAGGATTTCTCTGTCCCTTGGCTCAAGATTGTTTATGATTGTTTTCAGCATTCGCATCTCTTCGTTTATTTTCGCCGCGTCGTCCGGCGCTTTGTTTTTGCATGCCAGATTGTTCACTTCTTCGGACAGCGGCATTTCAAGGCTTCTTTTTTTTGAGCGCAGCGCATCCAGACAAATATTTCTTGTGGCTTTATAGAGCCATGCTCTGACATTTTTAATTGCTTCTTTTTCCTGCTTTTCCAGAAGGCGCGTGTATTTGATAAAAGCATCCTGCACAGCGTCGCGGGCGTTTTCCCGGTCACCCAGCAAACGGGAGGCGTAGCGGAGCAGTTCCGTTTCGTGTTTCTGCACAGTTTGAGTTAATTCAGAAAATCGATCCATATTGCTTTCATTTCCGCTGTTTCTCCTTTTGCCATATTTTTCTTTCTATATACTATGACGATGGAGTTCTTTATTTATTAGGCAAAAAAGCAAAAAAATCAGAAAAGCGATGATTTTATTTTAGTTTACCCCGTATTAACTGTTCTAACAATCTTATTTTTGTTGAAAATTTCTATATTTCCATTACTTTCTTTAAGCTTATTGACGAAGAACATGACAGAGCTTGGGAATATATGGAAAAAGACAGCATAGGAATAGTTGAGCCAAAGGATTTCTTTTTCGGTGAAACCGAGCAGGACGCCCTGCCGCTTGATTGCGGGAAAAAACTGCTTTCTGTCAATATCAGATACGAAACTTATGGCGAGCTTGCTCCTGATAAGAAAAACGCAATTTTAATATTTCATGCTTTGTCCGGCGATGCCCATCTTGCTGGATATCATTCCAAGGACGACCGCAAGCCCGGCTGGTGGAACGAGATGGTCGGCCCTGGCAAACCACTTGACACAAACAAATATTTTATCGTTTGCAGCAATATTCTTGGCGGCTGTTCCGGCTCCACTGGGCCGAGATCGATTAATCCTGCCACTGGTAAATGTTATAATATGGATTTTCCTGTAATCACTATTGCTGATATGGTTCGGGCGCAGCATAGGCTGATGACTCATCTTGGCATTTCCAAATGGCTTTCAATCGCCGGCGGGTCAATGGGAGGAATGCAGGCTTTGGAGTGGGCTGTCACTTACCCTGAATACGTTGAGAGCGTCATTGCAATAGCCACCACTTCGCGTTTGTCTCCTCAAAGCATTGCCTTTGATTGGGTGGGGCGCGAAGCTATTATGAGCGATCCCAATTGGAACAATGGCGATTATGAAGACTCTTTGCCGGAAAAAGGTCTTGCCACAGCGAGAATGCTGGCGCATATAACATATCTTAGCGATGAATCTATGTTTAGCAAATTTGGCAGAGATTTGCAGGAGCAGGAGCCGGCGAAGTATTCTTTTGATTTCCGCAGAGACTTTGCGGTGGAAAGCTACCTTGAGTATCAGGGACAGCGCTTTGTGGAGCGTTTTGACGCCAACAGCTATCTTTATATTACCCGCGCGATGGATTATTTTGACATATCGGCGCGCGCTGGCGGCGAACTTTCAAAAGCTCTCGCGGGAATTAAAAGCAAATTTATGTCAGTCTCATTTTCCAGCGACTGGCTTTTTCCGCCTTATCAGGCAATGGACATAGTCAAAGCCTTGCTTAGCAATAATATTGATGTCACATACTGCGAGATTGAATCCAGTTACGGACACGATGCTTTTCTGTTGGAAGTTGACACTCTCGGCAGTTTGATCTCGGATTTCAACAGAAACTGTTATTTGGAGTTTAAGGGTGGTTGATGCTTTAAGACAAAAACTGGCAAGGCGACAGGACCTTTTCAAAATTTCAGAGATAATCCCTCCAAAGGTTAGGATTCTTGACCTCGGCTGCGGAGACGGCTCCTTGTTGAGGCTTCTCCGCGAGGAGAAAGAGGTCAAAGGAATTGGCGTCGAAATATCGGAGAAGAAAATGCTTGAGTCGGTCTCAAACGGGGTGCCGGTTATCCATGGGGACCTTAACGAAGGCTTAAGCTTTTTTGGCGACAAGTCATTTGACTTTGTTGTTTTGAGTCAGACTCTCCAGGCTTTGCAGCGTCCTGATAAGGCCCTGGAAGAAATGACAAGAGTCGGCTCCAAATGCATTATCAGTCTTATTAATTTGGGGTATTTCAAGGCAAGGCTGCAACTTGCCTTGCGAGGCGAGATGCCGATAACAAAAAACTTGCCGATGAAGTGGTTCGACACACCGAATATTCATTTGGCAACAATTTGTGATTTTCGCAGCCTTTGCCGGGAAAGGGGCGTGAAGATTATTCAGGAAATTCCACTTGGACATAAAAGCAATGTCCTTGCCGGGTTATGGCCTAATATTTTTGCGCCCACCTGTATATTCGTAGTTAAAAAGACATGACCTTGCAAGCTTCTTCTTCTTTTTTGTGAAAAACAAAGAAAATGAATTCTCAAAAATGACAATGTATTGCAGTGTTTTAAGCAGAATGACTTATGCCTTGAAAATGTTTTAGAATTTATGTGTCAGGCATGTTTTTTTCTTTTTTTTATAGAGAAAACTATGCATTGCATTGTGGTTTGGAATGTTTCCTGCTAAATAATTATGTGTTGAGGGGTAGGAAGTGTATTGTAGGGATATTTAAGCTTAGATAATTATTGAGGAGATGATATGAAAACTGCATTATATTCAGCAGGAACGGGCAAAAAAATCTTAAAAGGTTTTACTCTCATTGAATTGCTAATGGTCAGCGTCATTTTTATGACTCTTATGACCATTCTTATGCCTGCATTGAAAAAGGCCAGAGCCCGCGCCAAGTTTGTCAGATGGTACGCCTGCAATAAAACTTGGAGCCGCGATCCGGCCTGTGTCATCAATTATGACTTCCAGGAGATTACGAACAAGAATGGAGTTGATTATTTGCTCAGCACTGCAGATGGCGGCGGCGGAGATGATTTTAACCGTGAACACTATGACGGCAAACTTATGAGCGTAACCAATGGCGAGGACCACAGCTTTGACGAAGGCTTGGTGTCTGCTGGTCGTTGGGGGAGTTTTAAAAAAGCCCTTCATTTCAATGGTTCGGACACATATATCGATGTAAAGGGAACAAAAGCTTTGGATTTTGGGCCAACGAACGATTTTACAATCCTTATTTCGTCCAGATTTGACTCCTTTAACCTTGGAGACGGACTTTTCTCCAAGTCGCTTTGGGGATCTTCGTTTGACACATCCTGTCAGTATGATATGTATTGCGATGACAATGATGCAGGCACCTTTGATGTGGATATTTTTGATGAATGCGTCGGCTGGGATCAGGATAGCATTGAATTCAATGAGGACACAGGATGGATTCATACCGTGTTTAGGTATAAATATGAAGAGGGGGAACCTCTTAGAGACCGCACTTCAATCTTTATAAATGGCGTAAAGCTTGAAGGAGCCAGAGACACGAACAATGATGTGTCTGAGGATTGGCAGACCTGTTCCAGTGCAGAAAAACATTTTATGCTGGGAGCCATAGGTTCGCAGCCGTGGCGCGACGGCGGCGTGATATATAATTTTGAGGGGTATATTGACGAGTTCATCATGATAGGACGCGCCTTGAGCGATGGAGAATGCAAAGGTATGTATGAGATGGGAAAAGAGTGATCGGTTATATTCAAAGTTTCTCGTGTCCACATAACTCCGAAATAGCTGTTCAGATTCTCCGAAATCCGCATCAGCGTTGACATCAGAGTCAAGTTATTGCTTCAAAGACTTTTTGAGGAAGTTAATTCGGCTGATATTTTTTCACAAAGGGGCTTTTCCTTTTCGCTGCCTGCAAGAATAACCTTCCATTCGCCAGTCTCAAGTTTTTTGCCGGTTTCGATAAAGTTCTCTGCGGGCCATTGCTTTGTTGCCCATCCCGATCCTGGAAGCATGAGTACTTTTTTAACTTTTTCAGGAATTGAAAATTCATTCAGCAGTTCGGAAGTGTTGAATTTTGGTTTTACTGGAATAAGGGCTTCTTTTATTTTAGTTTTTTTATTCAGGAGTGGCTCAATCACACGCCATGGCTTTAATGAAAGATGACAGCTTTCTGGATTCTCATCAATAGCGCATTCGGAGTAAAGAGCTCAAAATTCATCTCCATCCGCCAATATATCAGCTTTGAGTTCTTTTACTTTTCGTAAATCTTCAACAAATCCTGAAGTGGTTTTGAAAATGATTTCACCCCGGCATAAAATTCTGCGTCAGGATATTTTTTTTCAGTTGAGGAATGACTTGGAGCGCCCAAAAAGTGTCACCTATCCAGTTGCACATGAGAAGGATGACTTTTTCAGGACTTTTGGCGTCGCCGTCTATTTGTAATGCAATTTAGTATTTTTTAAAGACTTTTGGCGTTAGGCTTGAAAATGAAAGGGCGGATGGGGCAATTTAAAGCTGCTCCATTCGTTTGGGCTGTAAAAAGGTTGAATAAGAAAAAGTCCTTGAGGGGGGCAAGTCGGCTCGCCTTTTGATCTGTCTTTAGATTCCAGTATTTCTTTGACATTTTCAGGAGTCAGTTTGCCGCGCGCAACGGAATCAAGGGTTCCTACAAAACTTCTTATCATCTTGTACAGGAAGCCGTTTCCTATGAAAGAGAGGCAAAGATAGCGGCCAAATTGCTGTATGTCTATGCGATAAACTGTTCTTACTGCGTTCTCAATATTGCTTCTTTTTACGGTGAACGCCGAAAAATCATGTTCTCCTTCAAGCAATGAAGCCGCTTCCCGAAGAGCTTCCAGTTTGCAGTAATTCCTGCGCTGCCAGCTCCACTTGATGTCAAACGGGCTTTCTTCACCTGTGTTTATTACATAAGAATACGCTTTGCCCAACGCAGAAAATCTGGCGTGAAAATCATTTTCGACCAGCTCCACGTTTCTGATTTTTATTGAAGATGGCAAAATCTTATTGAGAGCATTTTTTAATTGATGCGCTGGAATATTTGGCCTGTCGGGAACATGAAAAGAAGCCACATATCCTAAGGCATGCACGCCAGCGTCGGTTCTGCCGCAGCCATGGACCTTGACGGAAAAACCGGCAAACAAGAAGGAAAGTTTTTCCTGCAAAGCCTGTTGCACTGTCGGATTTTCCTGCTGAATTTGCCAGCCTTGAAAATCTGTGCCGTCAAAACTCAGCTCAATTCTAAAATTGCGCCCTGATTCATTTTTGAGTATGTTTTTGTCTGTCATATTCAGCGTTCCTGGATGATTAATTCTAAATATGCCTTCATTTTTTAAAAAAACAGCATCACGTTGGTATAAAATCTGCGAAAAGTCCAATGTAACAAGTTTGAAATTAATTTTACAGGAGAAGGAGCATGGAAATTGAAGCAATAGGTGCAATGCCGGAGATCAGCGCAAACGGAGTAGCCAGCATGGAGTCCGACATAGACATAATGCAGGCTGATCAAATGATCAGCGCGAAAGATCTTGATGGGGATCATTGCCTGAATATTAAAGAATCCGGATTTAGCGATGAAATGTTTTCGATGATGGATCAAAATGGAAACTTTCTTATTAGCGAGCAGGAATTTGTGGATGCCACAAACAGCTTGAATCACAACATCAGCTCCCTTGATCAAATGATGGGCACAATAAATGAAGTCCCCACTCCTGAAAGCATTCAAGCGCTGAGCCAGTTGAATGGTTCAGCCAACGCAACTCGCGAAAATATCTTGGGCTAAATTTTTTTTGGCGGAAATCTTTCCGCACAAATAAATCCAGCGTTATATTAGGCATCGCCTAAGTCGAATTGAAAAAAATAAACCCCGCTTTTTTCAGGCGGGGTTTATTATTGATATGCTTGAGCTGTCGAAAATAACAGCTATTTAACTCGCATAAGGCAAAACTAGCATCTGTCAATGCAATTGAGGTCTTCAAATGCCTGCTTGAGTCTTGCCGCCATGGTTTTTTCGCCTTCGCGAAGC
This sequence comes from uncultured Victivallales bacterium, assembly GCA_964651145.1. GTDB lineage: Bacteria > Verrucomicrobiota > Lentisphaeria > Victivallales > GWF2-45-14 > CAZYVR01. The sequence continues at coordinate 13,085 of CAZYVR010000016.1, forward strand.
CATTTGCGAGGATCATAGTATTTCTTGTTAGGCTTGTCTGCGCCATCAGGATTTCCTATCTGGCCTTGCAGGTAAGCTTCGTGTTTCTTGTAGTATTCCATTATGCCAATCCAAGTTGCCCACTGGGTGTCGGTGTCGATATTCATTTTGATGACGCCGTAGGAGATGGCTTCTCTGATGTCGGCCAGTTCGGATCCTGAACCGCCGTGGAATACAAAGTTTACCGGATTTTTGGCTGTCTTGAGTTTTTCCTCAATATACTTCTGGGAGTTGTTGAGAATTTTGGGAGTCAACTGAACGTTGCCTGGTTTGTAAACGCCGTGGACGTTTCCAAAGGAGGCGGCGATCGTGAACCTAGGGCTGATGGCTCCAAGCTTTTCATAAGCCAGGCAAACATCTTCCGGCTGAGTGTACAGCGCTGAATTGTCGAGGCTGCTGTTGTCTACGCCGTCTTCTTCGCCGCCAGTGCAGCCAAGTTCGATTTCGAGAGTCATTCCCAGCTTGCTCATGCGTTCATGGCGCTCTGCGCAAATGGCAAGATTTTCTTCGAGGGGTTCGGCGGACAAGTCGAGCATGTGAGAGCTGAACAATGGCTTGCCTGTGTGCTTATGCCATTTTTCGCCTTCGGAGATAAGGCCGTCAATCCAAGGCAGAAGTTTTTTAGCGCAATGGTCAGTGTGAAGAATAACGGGCACGCCGTAAGCTTCTGCCAGCTTGTGAACATGCTGAGCTCCGGCCACAGAGCCAAGAATGGCTGCTTTTTCGCCTTCGTTTGAAAGGCCTTGACCAGCGTTGAAGCACGCGCCGCCGTTTGAGAACTGAATGATTATTGGGGAATTGGCATTTTTAGCCGCTTCCATCACTGCGTTAATCGAATCTGATCCCACAACATTTACTGCAGGCAGAGCAAAATTGTTCTCTTTTGCAATTTTGAAGATTTCCTGAACGTCATCTCCTGTTGCGACGCCAGGGGAAACTTTGTCTAAGATTTTTGTCATTTTTCTTTTCCCTTTATTTAAGTTTAACTTTGAAGTCGAAATTTAGCTGTTGAATCGGAAATATAGACTAATATGCGCACATATCCAGAGAGAATTGAAAATAATTTGAAAACAAAGTTCTCTGCTTTATTATTGACGCAAGGCGAATGCTTAAAATTCAAGCCTGTATCGTGTCTGGCTAGATATTCATGCTCATGAAGACAATGCACATGATGCTGCAGCCAATGCCTAGAAGCTTTTTTATAGTAAAAGACTCTTTTAGGATGATAATGCCAAGCATACTTGTGATCAGAAAGCTCATTTGGGACACAGGCAGAGCCAGGCTGGCGTCGCCATGCTTAAGTGCGCTTGCCATGAAATATACGATTCCGCATATTAATGCTCCGGAAGCTGCGCCATAGAATATATTTTTTTTGTTGAGAACCCTCTTGCTGATGGCATGCTTTTCTTTTGTCAGCATGTAGAATACTCCGCCAATCATCCACATTAGGCCGTTTATTGCCAATATCCCGTTCATTTCCGCGCCAAGTGTCAGCCCGTGCTTATAGGTTACGCCCATTCCCGCTCGAAGAAGGCTTGCGCAAATCACGATAATCAAAGCCAGCGTTCCGCCATTGGGGCAGGGCGATGACTTGCTTGTTTCTTTTTTTTCTTTTTTGGGAAAGAACAGAAAAACGGCAATGATCGCGCAAGCTATTCCGAGTATCTTTGAGACTGACACTTCTTCGCCAAGAAGGATAAATGCCAGCGCCGCAGCCATAGCAAGGTTCAGTCGATAGATTGTGGAGCATACGCCCGCTTCATGACGACTCATGCTTTCTATTAACATTATATTGGCTGCGATTGAGAACAAGCCTGATAGCCCGCCCCATAGCAAGGTGGCTCGCAAGACGTTTGGATTTAAGCTTTGAATATCCCATTGCAGAAAAAACACCGTCAACATCACTATGCCGATTAGAAATACATATATTCCGCGCGAGCGATCTTTTCTTGCGTAAAATTTGAAGACCAGATCATTGAAGGACGCAAACAATAAACTGAGTAAAGCAAATGTGATAACCATTTTAATATATGTCAATCTTTATTTTTTGTTTTATTAGGCTTTTGAGTACTAGTATACTTCTTTTTCTTTGCGCGTCAATGAGTAAAAGTTGACAAATAGTAAAATTAAATTTTGTTTCTCTTTATTTAATTAACAGAAAAGCTCTTGCCATAGGAGGATATTTAAGTTATTTTAGAGCAGGGCGTTTAAATAACTTAAATAAGGTTAAAGATGCGCAGACTCTTTGTGGCTATAGATATTCCCGAAAGCATAAAAGACTATATTCTTGAATTTTGCAAGCGGGAACCGGGGTTGAAGTGGACAAATAGTTCTCAGTTTCACATTACTCTCCGTTTTTTAGGAGATACGGAAGACACTCTTTTTGATAATATAAAAAGCGTTCTTTCTGATATTGAATGCAGTTCATTTGAATTGACTTTTGATCGAACAGGCTTTTTTCCAAACAGGAGGCGTCCTTCTGTTTTCTGGTTGGGGTGTGCCGCCTCTGACGGTGCGCTTGCTTTAAAGACGGAACTCGATTTTGCGCTTAATAAAATTGGCCTGTCTTTGGAGGAAAGAGTTCTTGTTCCTCACCTAACGTTGATGCGGATCAGGAAAAGTTCCAACAGGGGGATCGGTGGAAAATTGGAGGCTCTTTTTTCTAGCTTTAGTTCGAATGCCTTTGTTGTCAATAAGTTCTGTCTTTATTCCAGTGTGTTGGATTTTTGCGGAGCGACTCACAAAAAAGAAGCTGAGTATAATCTTTTCGAAAAAAAATGATTTTGCATTTGTTTTTATGATTTCAGGTGTTAAAATAATCGCTCTTTGTAAGCAGATAATGCTTCATACTCCGGCATAGCTCAGCGGTAGAGTAGGTGGCTGTTAACCACTTGGTCGTTGGTTCGAATCCAACTGCCGGAGCCATTTTTTTGTTTTGACTGCCAAGGGTTTACGTTGAAATCTTACTTTTTACTCCCTCGTGGAAAAACATTTGCTACATACTTTTGCTACATACTCGCTTGACTCTTGACACATCCCGCTCCATAATTGATTAATAACGTTTGATAATGTTTATGGGGGAGTGGAATTTTATGTCGGACAAGGCTAAAAGCGCAAGAAAGTCTCCAGACGCGCCAAGCTTCCAAAGCTTTTCCAGCGCGGCAGCAAGGGTGTAGGTGTTCAGGGATTTGCCCTATTGCCACAATAAACCATTTATAGATAATAAGTTAACTATTGACAACTATATTTCAAGGAAATATTTGACGGAAAAATGACGGTTGTTTGCTGAACCGGGAAAATTTGAACAGAGAGCCTTTTATTTTGAGTCACATGAGTGAGCATGTGGTGCATGCAAACTGCTCTTCTAAACCACTTTTGTTATACTCATTTTTTTCTGATCCCTTCCTCTAATCATTTAATCATATTTTTTATATTAGACTCGCTAATTTTTTTTGAGTCGGATTTTTAGATAAAACCGGCCAGAAAGAGAAAGTTTTTTCTTGCTGCTTGCATAAAAAAAGCTAATCAATATTGACTTTTAAAATAAAACACTGTAATATATCTGTTATATTACGGAACTAAAGTCAACTATTAAAGTTCATTTTAAGATAAGGATTACGGAATATGTTCAAAAAGATTATTGCACGTTTGGGATTAATGTTTATCCTCCTGCTAGCCTCACTCCTTTACTCAGGACCTTTGGACGCAACGCAAAAACAGCATAGGGTAAAGATATTAAAAGATTCTGCGCTTGAGAGATACTACACTTTTGAAGAGAATAATGGGGTTATTATTGACAACCTAGCTTCCACTGATAAAAAAGGAGACTTATTTGTACCCAATCGGGAAAGGGTCCTAGGCCGATTTTTCGGAGAAAATGCTGTGGATCTGCATCGCTCCGCCATGTATGGCAGGCCATTTGACATAAAAGGCAAAAAGTTGACGATTGAGCTTTGGCTCAGGAATAACGGACGACAAAAAATGAAATCCGACAGCCCTTATTGGCGTTCAAAATCAGGAAATATTTTTCAAACTGGCATTCCTTCCTATAATGGCTTTGCTATAAGTTCGCATTCACGTAAAAAAGACAAGGTTGTTGCTTTTCTTCTAGCATCAGGCAAGGTTGGTTTAGGAGACGGGAAAACTGATTCCAGGCTCCAGTTATGGCAAAGAATAAAGGATTTTAAATGGCATCACTTGGCGTTTACATGGGACGGGAATGTCGCGAAACAATACTTTGATGGAGCGTTGATAAGTGAGAAAAAATATAGTGGCCCCTATGCTTCCTCGGTCAAAGAGCGACCACTTACGATAGGACGCGCTGGCATAGATTTGGATGAACTGGCTATATATTCGCGGGCCTTGACTGCTGAAGAAATAATGTTGCGCTACAATGAATCCAAGCCTTCAGGCAATAATGAAGGCGAGGTAAGCGAAAAAGAAATTAAACGACGGGACACATTATGGAATGCCTTTTCCATTAAAGACAAAATGCATGGTTATTTCAGCCATGGGGAAGATATTTTAATAAGTGCCAACATTCCCAAGTCACTTGGACTTTTAGGGGAATATTCAATTAAAGTTATGGTCAGAGACATTAATGGGAACATTGCCTCAGACAGCGCCACATCGGTTAAAGTTTCACAGGAAAAGAGCAAGAGTGTTAATGTGAAATTGAGTATAGAAAAACGCGGCATATTCTGGGTTTCAGCGACTCTGGCAAACAAAAAAGGGCAAATTATAACAACTAAAAATTTCTATATTGGAGTCATCGATAAATTACTTCCAATCTCGCAAATATCCGGAAAATCTCCTCTGGGCGGAGAACCTATGGTTCTCAATCATATGCCTTCCGGTCCATTTATCGGCCTGAAATGGGACAGATTTTGGGCTATGTTCAGTTGTTGGAATAGAACCGAGAAAGAAGATGGCAAATTTGATTGGGAAAACATAGACAAAGCTGTGGCGGAGGCTAAAAACAACGGGTGTGATATTCTCTATACTATTCACGGAACGCCTGATTGGGCTGCGCAGGGAAAAGCTAAAGGTTTTACAAAACTAAAGTGCTACCCTCCTAAAGACATTAAATTTTTCGAGCGTTACGTTCGCTTATTGGTGCGCCGTTATAAAAACAGCATCAAGCATTGGGAAATATGGAATGAACCCAACAGTGGATACCTGACAACGACTGGCGATAAGGTTCATGATTATCTTGAAATATTGAAAACAGCTTACAATGAAATTCATAAAGAAGATCCTGACGCAAAAGTGCTTGGACTTGATGGATGCCCTGGTTTTCTAAGGTGGAATGCTAAAATATTGGAAGCAGGAGGAGCCCCCTTCTTCGATATTTTAGCTGTGCATAATTATTATTACAAATCTCCAATCGAATGGTCTAAGTTGAAGCTTATTGAAAAATGTAAATTGCAGTTATTAAAATACGGAAAGAAAAATTGTCCTGTTTGGAATACAGAATTTGGAGCTGGAATTCCCTATCGACTTGCTCCAATGCCAATGTCGGATAAGGAGTTTTTAGAGATTTTTGGCGCAGATCTTTTCTGGAAGAATCCACGAAATGGCATAATATCAGCCCCGGAATGCCGTGGGGCGGCCTGGGATGTTCAGGCTATCCTATTAGACCTTTCCGCTGGTTGCGAAAAGTGCATTCTTCATGAGGGAACCTATTATCCTTCTCCCATGCATATTCATTATCCTTCATTGAAAGGGGTAGCCTTTGCGGCGCTTTCTCAGTTTGTCAATCACATGGAAAACATAAAAAGGCTCGAAGGAATGCCAGAGAAGACTGCTGGAGTTATAATAACTGGCGAGAATGGAAACAATACGGCAGTTTTGTTTGCGGACAAGCCTATAAATTTGTATTTTGAAGTTCAAAAAGATGGCCTGTTTCAGGGAAAGGACTTTCTTGGCAATCCGATAAAATTTATTGCGAACAACAAACTTTTGAAGTGTGATATTGGCGAAGCTCCCGTTTATATATGCGGAGTAAACTCCTTCTTTAAAATTAAAAATGTTTTGGAAATAGAAGCCCCAGGCGTCTTGCAAAATAAATCCCCGTTGCATGGTGAAATAAAAATAGACAATATTTTTCAGGAGGCGTTGGAAGGGGAAATAGAAGTGGCTCTACCTAATAAATGGGAAATAGAGATGCGAAAAAATGTCTCGCTAATGGTGGGCGAGAAGACAAGGCTGTCATTCACAATCAAAGCGGCGGCCGAATCCCGCGGGGAAGCAGAAGCAACTTTCAAGCTAACCCGTTCGGGCATGATTCTTTCTGAAAGAAAATTTTCTATTTTCTGCATGGGGCAAAACAATGCAGTAGTTAAAATAAATAAAGGCATTGTTCTTGATAGCTATAATACAGAATGGGATAACATTCCCGCCATGAAAACGGACCGCTTGCGCCGAGTAGCAATAGGGCGGCCTAATTCCATGTTTCCAGGTTCAACTCCATGCTGGAACGGGCCCCAAGACCTTTCATATGAAACTAAAATGAAGTGGAGAGACAATGCTTTGTATTTGCTCATAAAAGTGACAGATAATAATTTAAAACTATCTCCTCAAAAAAATGATCCAAACGTATACAATTTCGATTGTGTTGAATTGTTTCTGGACATTCGTTCTCACAAAAATGCCTTTGTTAGCGCGAAAACATCTGGCGCGGAGCAAATATTAATTGTTCCAAGCGAAAGCAACACAATGAGTCCATGTAGAGTTATATACACTTCTCAGGAGCCCGTTCTTTTTGCTAACTTTGCTGGAAAAAAAACTAAGTTTGGTTATATGCTGCAAGGAAAAATACTTCCAAATAAAAATACTTCTTTCAAGTTTATTGCCGGCGCAAGTTTCGGCTTTGATATCGCTGTTGACGACGCCGATGCAGGCGTAAATGATGGACATAGGAAAACTCAAATGACGATATTCGGGGATAAAAACAATTACTCCAATACTATAAAGTGGGGAAGATTTCATCTAAAATAAAAATGAAGAATTGGATCGCTGTAAAAAAATATTAAAGAGGAAATGTCATGGTTATGCATCATAAATGCCAGCCTTTGCCTGAAGCTTCCAATGCGCACTGGATTTGGCCTTCTGAATGTGGGGATGCGGCAAATCAGTATATGTGGTTTAAGCAAGAGTTCTTTATTGAAAAAGAAACTGAAAACGCAATCCTGTTGATAAGCGCTGACACAACGTTTGCCGTATGGCTTAACGGAGAGTTTGTTGATTGTCAACAATTTGCGGATTACCCGGCCTGTAAAACTTTTTACAAGTTGAATGTTGAGGCATGGGTTAAAGCTGGAACGAACCAATTAAACATATTGGTTTACCATCAAGGACGCAGCACGTCAACATACATTAAAGGAATCCCAGGCTTAATATATTGCCTATTTTTAGATGGGAAGGACGTTGCGTGCAGCGGAAAGTCCACATGCTATAGAACTTCGACGGAGTATAAACACGGAACGATGCCCTTGTTCAGTGGCCAAATGTCTTTTACGTTTGAATACGACGCGAGGCAGGAAGAGCCCATGGAGAGCGGAGCGTGGAAACAAATCAACGACAGAGACATTCACATTTCAGACGGAAAGCCACTGGATGGCAGATCCATAAAAAAAGCGGAGATCAGAGATAGAATTAAAGTTGGCGTGCATGCGCAAGGAGTATTCAGGAGAGATTTGAACGAAGAAGGAAGCGTGGCAGAAGTGATGCAACGCGATTTTCTCTCTTCCGCTCTGCCTGTTGACATTATGTTGAATGCAGATGAAAATGAATTTCCTCAAAGCCAATTGTTTCCTTTAAATAAGAGCCTCCCCTGCGCAAAAGGGATTTCACTTAATCCTGATGCGTTCAAAAAAGGCGATGGCATATACCTTGTTTTTGATCTTGGCCGTGAAGAAGTGGGCTTTTTTGAATTGGAAGCTTACGCAGAAGCGGGAATGATTATTGACATTGCATATGGAGAACACTTGAATGATTTGCGTGTTCGCTCAGATTTGCCGGGCAGAAATTTTGCCAGCAGGTATATTTGCAGAACAGGACGCCAGAAATTCACTTATTACTTTGCCAGATGGGGAGGCCGATATATACAATTGCATATTTCAGGCAATCCTGAGAAATTCATATTATACTACGCAGGACTTCGAGAAGTAGTGTACCCAGTTGAAGAAAAGGGAGATTTTGTATGCCATGATAGGCTCCTAAATAAAATATATGACACCTCTGTCCGTACTCTGCATTTGTGCATGCATGAGCATTACGAGGATTGTCCATGGCGGGAGCAAGCCTTGTATGCCAATGACTCACGCAATCAAGCGCTATGCGGGTACTATTGCTTTGGTGACTATGAATTTCCTGCTATGTCATGGGACTTGCTAGGGAAAAGCTTGAAAGAAGACGGCTATTTGGAAATTTGCGCACCGGCAAGCCATGACGTTACTATTCCATCATTCAGTCTATTGTGGGTTGCGGCTTTAGCGGATCATCTGCTTTTTAGTGGCGACATTAAATTTGCAAAAAGAATGCTGCTGACGGCAAACAGGAAAATGGACATTCTAGTGAGAAGTTTAAAAAATAATTTACTGCCAACGCCACAAGGGAAAAGATACTGGCAGTTTTATGAATGGACTCCTGAATTAGCCGGACTAAAGGGCGAGAATAGCAGCCAAAAAAGAGAAGTCTTAGATTCTCTCCGCTATGATGCGCCATTGAATATGTTCTTTCTTATTGCCCTTGATTCGGCGGTCTTTTTAAACAATCATTGCGACAATAAGGAAAAAGCTGAAGAATACAAGAAAATAGCCAACAAAATGCGCGCAGTGGTTCATGGTCAATTTTGGAATAAAAATGAAGGAGCTTATCTTAATTATAAGGGAAAAAAGGCATCAGAGAGCTTTTCCGAGTTGACTCAGGCTTTGGCTGTGTATTCCGGTGTTTGTCCTGCTAATTTGAGTTCGGAATTGAACGCCCGCCTGGCAGCGGATGGCAATGGCCTTATCCCAATAAGCATCAGTCAGACCATCTATAAATTTGAGGCGTTGTTAAAGGAAAAGAAGAAGTACGGCGGATGGGTGTTTGATAAGATTGCCGAAAACTGGGGACATATGCTTTTTCAGGGAGCAACTTCTTTTTGGGAGACGTTAAATGGTCAGGCTGAACTGTCAGGAGCGGGCAGTTTGTGTCATGGTTGGTCAGCCATTCCAGTATATTTTTTTCAGGCTTATTTGTTGGGTGTCCGTCCGCTTTCTCCGGGTTTTAAAACCTTTAGTGTCGACCCATTGCCGGGAATAGTCAACGAAGCCTCTGGAAACATTCCCACTCCGCATGGCAAAATAACAATTGAAACGTCTTTTTTTGAAGGAGGCATTCAATATCGTGTATCATGCCCTAAAGAAACAATGTCTCAATCTGATTCAGGGATTCATATTAATAAACGGTTTTTATCATGAACAATAATTATAAATAAAAAAAAGAGCAGACAAATGAATTTTCTTTATAAAGAGAACTGGGATGAAGCAAGAGAGCATTTAGAGGCGTTTTGGAACGGAGAGTATATTGACAGGCCTCTGACATTGCTCTGCGCTTCTGGGAATGAAACAATCTCTATGCCCGTGGCGCGAACTCTGGAAGAGAAGTGGACAGATCCGGAGTATCTTGTCAAGATAAGTGAATGCAAGGTCGCATCTGTCAACTGGATGGCGGACGCCATGCCGTCTTATTCAAATATGACAGGATGGGTTTTGAATTTTGATTTCCCTATAGAATTTCAAGAAGATACGATTTGGATAGAGCATTCTTTAATGGAACTCGACCGGAACATAAAATGGGAAGACAGATGGAGAACCAAACTCTGGGACAAAATGCTTGAATACACTGAAAAAGTATGCCAAAACGCAAAAGGCAAGTATTTTGTCGGTGCGCCTCTCATACTGCCGCCCAATGATTTGCTTTCAATGTTGAGAGGCCCTCAGAATTTTCTATTAGACATGCTTGACTCTCCGTCGACCGTAAAAGAATGTCTTTCCAGAATGACGCTTATACATTTAGAAATGCACAAGATTCTCTATGAGATTCGCCGCAATTATTTTAAAGGGAACCTGCATCATTTTCCTGTTTGGAGCCCTGAGTTCATTGGTTTTTGGCAATCTGATATGTCAGCAATGATTTCACCCGATATGTTCAAAGATTTTATTATCCCTGAATTGCATATGGCCTCCTCTGTCTATGATAAAATAATTTATCACCTTGACGGGCCGGACAGCATCAAACATTTAGACCATATATGCAGCGTTGATAAAGTGCATACCATCCAGTGGGAGCCAGGCGCAGGGCAACCGCAAGGTGCTTTCTGGCTTGATTTATATAAAAAAATACAGGATTGTGGCAGGGTAGTCTTGGCAACGGTTGCGGAGCAGGACTTAGAGCCTATCATTAGAGAGCTGGAGCCGTCAAAGTTGATTCTGAATATATATGTGGATTCAAAGGAAGAGGGAGAAAAAATACTTGATAAAATTAAAAATTTGACAAAAAAATATCATTCTAAAGGGAGCTATAAAAATGCAGCATTTTAAATTCGGAGTAATTTTAGGAAACGTAGGCTCGTGCCGTGACCGCTACTGCGACAGTTATGGCCCGAATTATAGCGTTCGGGAGTTGTTTGATAGGGTTGCGGAAATAAATGACATTTCAGGCGTTGAACTGGTAGGGAATTGGCACATTACAAAGGACAATGCCAATGAAATAAAAGAACATCTGGAACGGACAGGCCTCGAACCAGTCAGCCTTATTCCTGATCATTTTGGCTCTGCAAAATGGAAGAAAGGGGCTTTCTCCAACCCAGACAAAAGTATTAGGCAAGATGCAATAAAAACAACAAAAGAAATGATTGATATTGCCGTGAAAATAGGCTGTCAGACTGTTTCACTTTGGCCGGGGCAAGACGGTTATGATTACTCATTTTCCTGTGATTTTCTGGAAGAGAGAAGATGGCTGACGGAAGGCATCAAGGAATGCTGCCTTTATAATCCTGACATAACGATTTGCTTGGAATACAAGCCAAGGGAGCCCCGTCAGCATTCTCATATAGCCAGGGCGGCAGACACCCTTCTTCTCGTAAATTCAATAGGTCTTGACAACCTCGGGGTTACTTTAGACGTGGGGCATTCCTTGATGGCCTATGAAAACGTTAGTGAATCTATTTCTCTCTGTAAATTTTATGGAGATAAATTGAGGCATATGCATTTCAACGACAATTACCGTTATTGGGATGATGATATGATTGCCGGCTCTGTTCATACAATTGAATTTTTGGAAATGCTTTACTGGCTGAAGAAGACTGACTACAGCGGTTGGTTGTCCATGGACCAGTATCCTTACCGTGAAGATGGCGTAAAAGCTGTGTCTGAAAGTGTTTTATGGCTTAAGGCTATGTTGGAGAAATTGGACAATGCAGACGAATCGGAAATTGAATCTGTGATTAAAGCAAGAGATGGAGCCGTTGCTTCCAAACTTGCCAGAGAACTAATATTCGGTTAAGTTAACTGCCGAATAAGAAATAATTAACATTCAATGAAACTCAGGCATAATTAAGGATAATGGAAAAAGAATTAGAAAAAATAATAGCGGATATAAAAATCGACCGGGATTTATCCGTGCCTATTTATCTGCAGTTGAAGAAAAGCATGGTCGCTCTACTGGAGGAGAAAAATATTCCTCCAGGAGTTCAACTGCCCTCTTTAAGAAAAATTGGGAATTCTCTTTCAATTTCATTTTTGACCGTTTCTAAAACCATAAATGAAATGGTTAATGAAGGTCTGTTAAAAACTGTGGAAGGCTTTGGAACATACATCGCGGATGCTTCCACTAAAATAATTTCTCCTGTAGCTTTGCTTTTAGGGAACACCCAAAATTATATGTATGCCGCTTTTCTGGAAGGAATAACAGAAGAGCTTGAAGAGCAGGGAATAGATATTATCGTTCATGCTCACAATAAGAACTGTCGCTCTTTCATTGAGCGCCAAATAAATAAAAATGGAATTTCAGGATTGATTGCTTATGGCGATGATTTATTCCGAAATGACAATTATTATATTTCCAGAATTATGCAGAAATTGCCCGTTGTGCTTCTGGGCTCCTGTGGCGACTTTGAAGTGGATGCGTCAATATATTCCGATGACGACCACGCTGTTAACCAGATAGTCAATCTTCTAGTAGAAAAAAAACACAAGGATGTTTATTACTTTTCATCCCCTGAAGGCATTTCTGTTGGCGAATTTCGCCGAAAACTTTTTACAAAATACGCGGACAAAGCAACATTGAATTACACCATTGTTGACAATGTGGAATACCGAGATAGCGGTTATTTGAACGCGATGCGCCTTGTAACAGAAAAAAAGAATTTTTCAGCAATAGTTTGCTGGACAGATCACACTGCATCTGGCGTTATGCAATTTCTCAATAAACAGGGGATAAAAATACCGGAAGAAGTCGCTGTTGTAGGGTATGGCAACCTTGATTATGCAGATAAACTTTTCCCGCCATTAACGACTATAGAGCAGAATTTCCATAATATGGGCAAGATGGCAGCCCAGGCAGTACTGAAAGCTATAAAAACACGCACATATAATAATCCTTTGAGGCTTAAAGCCGAAACAAAATTGATTTTAAGAGACAGTATATAAAGACAAAGGGAGCAATGATGATAAATTTAAAGATAATGATCAAATTTACATTGCTAGAGCTTTTGATTGTCGTGGCTGTCATAGCGATTTTAGCCAGTCTTCTCTTGCCAGCTTTAAAAAAAGCAAGAGAAATGGGGCATAGAATCAGATGCACGAACAATCAAAAACAGATTGGCTTGGGCTTTGAAATGTATGCTGGTGATTACAATAATTATTTACCTGCAATTTGCACTGGTTCAGGAACAGACCCTGAAAATGGCTATAGTTGGGTTCCATTTACTTGGCAACGCAGCATATGGCAGTATACGGTTGGCTACCTGTCTTCAAAGCCGTATTTTCTTGATGTAACAAGAAGCACGATGAAAGGAACTGTTTTTTTCTGTCCATCCAAAGTATCCCCAACTCCTGGTTCTGCCGAAGATACAAATTCTTATTTGACGCGTTATGGAATGAATGCTTTGGCTGTTGATTCAACTGGTGAAACTAATAATTCAATACTGGAAGCCACCTACTACAAGAGGAGTGTATCCAAAGCTCCTTCAGGCAATGCTATAGTAGGAGAAATACATGATGAACCTGGCGCTCGTTTAAATAGATGGATTTTTTTCGGACATAGGGGAAATATCCCACATTCCTCTGGCGGCAATTTCCTCTATGTTGACGGACACGCTGACTGGAAGAAATACCAGAATATACCTATCAAAGAATACTGGACAAACGATCCTGAGTCTGTCAAGTTTTGGTTTGGCGGAAAATAAACCGCAAAGATCCTGACGCTCCACTTTTTTTAAGAAACAAAAAATCAGCATATTGACAAAATCACCTGCGTGATGTATACTGATATATATCACGCAGCAAGGAGTGAGAATTTATTATGAGCGCCACGCTATGGGAAAAATTGTTTGCCATTGAAATAGACCGCAAAGCTGAGGAGCCTGTTTATTCCCAACTGAAGCGTGGCGTAAAACGTATTCTTCTGGAAGAAAACATGCCAGCTGGAGTTCGCTTGCCTTCTTTGCGCGACCTTGGAAAAGAATTGTCTATTTCCTATTTGACTGTGACCAAGGCCATAAATGAACTAACTCATTCCGGATTCCTGAACACAGTGAAAAATCGGGGCATCTATACTGCGTCCAAAGAGGACAAGCCCAAAAAACCTGTGGCGGTTTTTCTGGGAGATTATCGTTATTATATGTGCGCGGAGATGCTTCAGGGCATAAGCAACGTCTTTCAAAAAGAAAAAATTGAGATAATGCCGCATTGCGGAGTTTTTGGGCAAAAAATGAAAAGCGCTCTTCAGGAAATGCTCGAATCCAACCGCATAAGCGGCGTAATTGGATTTGGAGACGTCCTTACGGGAACCGATGAAGCTTTTCAAAAGCTTTGCGAAGAAATTCCGATTGTGTTGCTAAACAGTTGCGCGGACATAAAGGCCGATGCCGTGATTTATTCAGACGATGCGCCAGGAATGCGGCAGTTGGTAAAGCTTCTTGCAGAAAAAAAACACAAGAAGGTTGTTTATCTGTCATCAAGCCCGGAGCATTCTATTGGATCTTTTCGCAAAAAGGCTTTTGAAAAATACGCATCTGAATTTGGCCTGGATTATTTGCTCATCGAAGGCGTAATGCAGAAGGACGACGCTTATCTTCAGGCAATGCGCCTTTTGATTGAAGGAACTCAATTTTCAGCAATTGCTTGCTGGAACGATGTCTCAAGCGCGGAAGTCTTAAAGCTTCTCCACAAGCAAAAAAAGAGAATTCCTGAAGATATAGCTGTTACTGGATTTGGAAATCTTGATTATGCGGAAAATCTTTATCCTCCATTGACGACAGTTGAGCAGAACTTCCTGAAAATGGGAGAAAAGGCAGCGGAAGCTTTATTGTCAGCAATGAAAAAACGAACTTGTAATTCCCCCAGAAAAATCACAACTGAAACCAAATTAATCATCAGGGAGAGTGTTTAATATGAACAGAAAATTTACACTCATCGAACTTTTAGTTGTAATTGCTATTATCGCAATCCTGGCAAGCATGTTGTTGCCGGCGTTGAGCCGCGCCAAAGACATTGCTCAAAGAACAAATTGCGCCAGCAATATGAGGCAATTATATACAGCTCTTCACATGTATGAGTCTGATTATAACAGATTGCCGGCATTGCGAGAAGAGCTTGTTTCTTTGGGGCTAACTGGAGGTTTTTATTTAAGATATGATAAGGTTTGGCTTGGCTACGGTAATTTGTACAATGAAGGATATTTAAAGAATTTAAAGGTTTTTTCTTGCCCAGGCAAAAATAACTATGATCATTTCGCGAATCCTGGCCTGGGCCGTTATGAAGGACGGTTTTCTGACCACTTTGGGGCTCTTGATCTAAATATTACACAAAATCAAAATTATCTTTGCAATAATTATTGGTTGCGTTGGTGCGATGTAACTCAAGCAAAGGAGGCTGCTCGCGCGTCAGTTCCACAAATGCGATCCAAATTATCCAGGAATTCGCCTTCCCGTTGGCTTGCGTCTGATTGTTTCTGGTATACCGGAGACCAATATGCCGCAAGCATTCCACATTTGGGAGGGTTGAATATTCAATTTATTGATGGACATGTTAAGTTTCATTCTGCAAATCTGACCGAGCTCACAATAGAATGGCCTAACCCGGGAGTGATAGTCCCAAGGTTAACAGGCAATTTCAATGTAAATCCCAATAGCCCTTAATCCTATTTCGATATAAAATTAATTTATGGAGGTTCATGTGCGTACAGTATTGTGTCACAAACTAATGTTTTTACTTGCAATTTTTGTTATTTTAGGAGCAACGCGTGGCAGTTCAGAGGAAAAGTTTTTTTCCGACGGCGTGATTGTTAGCGGGGAAATTCGTTTATGGGAAAATAAGAGGAATAAAAAAATAAGTTTTTCTTTAATGGACAACAATGCGGTAGACTTGTCCTATCATTATAAACTGCCTGGAAATAAATGGATCAGTCCAAGTAAATTTAAAGACATTCAGAGTGAAATATCAGCAGAAAAAAAGACTTCAACCTTTAAAGCAAAATGCAAAACAAGCAGTGGAACTGAAATTAATTATAATAGGACAGTGAAGCTTTTGCCTGATGGGAAGATTCTCTTCTCTTTTAGTAGCTCCACCAGTTCTCAAATATATAATGTTTTGACATTGAATTTTTCTGGAAAAATCATTCAGGATAGTGGCGGAATTATTGTAAATGGTTATAGAGTGACGCCCAAGCAAAGCGCATCAGAAGGAGTGGCATACTTAATAAAATATAAGAAAGACATAAAAAATATTCAATTCCCTTCAGCGCAAGCAGAAGGAATTTTTTTAATCGACATAAAGAAAGCTTTATGTGTTAATTTTCACAAGAAAGCCGGGAAAGAAAAATACAATTTATTCTTAACACCTGAAGAAGGGAAAATCGAGTTTACAATAGCCTTCAAGGCAAGCAAGGATTTGAATAGCAAAAACACAAAAGATTCATATTATGGAATTGATTTTTGGGAATGCAATCGTATGCATATGCCCAATTACCGGCTTTGTAGGAATCTTATACAAAATCCATCATTTGAAGGCGGCTTGCGTTATTATAGGTATGTCGGATATGCAGAGGAAACAGAAAAAGCACATGGGAAGTTTTATGACATTGACACTGCCGAAGCAAAATATGGAAGCCAAAGCCTTGTAATCAAAACTCTCAAAGGAGTGAGGCCGCAAAGCATCGGACCATTTATAATTCCCGTTGAGCCAAAGAAAAAATATACATTCAGCTTTTATGCTAAAGGCAGTCAGAATAAAAATTTAGCTTTAAAGCTTTCGGCGTATACGGCAAGTCAAAAAATAAATCCTACATTTGCCGGGCCGCGGTCTTTTGAATTAACAAATGACTGGAAGCGTTATCATACCTCATTCACTTCTCCCAACAGCGGCATATGCCTTTTCTTTCAAGGAGCCTTTCATGGAGTTTCTCCATTTGACGAGACTCGCATTTGGGTTGACGGGGTGCAACTGGAAAAAGGCGAACTGACAGAATATGCCGAAAAACCGATAAGCGCCAAACTTGTTTCTTCTAGCCCGGACAACTTCCTTGAGGCAAAATCTCCGGTAAATGCGCGCCTCGAAATTACATCAAAGCCAGACATAAGCGGATTAGCAAAGATATCAGTCACAGATTTTTTCGATAAATTAATATGGAAAGGGGCATTTCCATTCAAGGCAAACAAAAAAGGAACAGCGTCAATAAAACTGCCGTTAAACAAAAAACTCCCAAAAGGTTTCTTGCTTTTTAAAGTTGAGTTAGAGCTTAAAGACGGTTTTAAAGACACCGACTACTTTCGTCTTAACATAATGGAATTTCTCGAACACAAGCACAAGCATCGCAATTTTATTTCTCTTTCGCCATCTTATGGAACTCCTGAGTTGTCAAAACTGTTTGACAGATATAAAGCAATAGGCGCAGGATCACTTTCATGGCGGTCAAAGGATGCATATTTGGCATATTTGACCCAGAAAAATGGATTCGATTATTGGGGCGGAAATTTATTGCATAGCACTGACCCATTAAATTATAATGGGGAAAAAATCACTCGCAAAGATATTAAGAAAACAAAATCCCCGCTTCCTCAAGAATGGGAAAAGAAAATTGAACAGGCTTGCTTTGAGAAGGCTCAGTCTAGGCCATGGATAAAAAAATGGTGGTTTATTGGAGAGCCTAACGACGGCAAGTATAATGAAGACTTGAATATGAAGGACATAGTAAAGCTCCATAAAGCCGCTTATAAAGGAATCAAACAGGCAAACTCAGAAAATGAATTTATTTCCCCTGGTCCATGGAATATTAGAATAGCTCATGGCTTGCGTTGGATTGATGATTTTTTAGCGGCGGGCGCAAAAGACATTCCCTTTGCCGCCGTGGATGGGCATGCCTACCAAACTCTTCCGGAAGACCCAGACCTTGATATAGAGTTGGAAGCCTTTATTGCTATTTTAGATAAGCACGGCCTGAGTAATACTCCAATTGTTTCCACGGAAGGCATTTATCACCCGCCTCTTAATATTCCGCAGTGGGGCTCTTACACATTTAACGGCGGAGCCGTCAGCGATAGCTACTGGGGCAAGTCGCCGTCATATCACTTGGGGCTTGGCGAAAAAATGCAGTCGGCATTTCATGCAAGGCATTTTATTATGGCTCTTAAGTATGCCGACAGAATTAAAAGCTATGATGCGCATGGCTCTTTTCGACGCTTCTTGGATGTAAGGCTAACTCCATACGCGCTGTTAAAAACAATCAATACAATCGGACAATTATTGGGAAATGCTGATTTCAAAAGAGATATCCGCTTTGCTCCCAAAGTCCGTTGTTATGTTTTTGAAGATAATTTAAAGCGGCCAGTTGCCGCAATTTGGAGCCATATAAAAGAAGCCGATAGAAACTTGGGGCCGTATCCCACCGCTGTGGTTAAATTTGAAAAGACTATGCCTCAAGTATTTGATCTAATGGAAGTTCCCATGGAAATAAAATGGGATAAGAATGGCTTGTGTCAATTTCAGGCAACATCATTCCCTATCTTTTTCAGAGGAGCCCCTGATTCTTTGGATTCTTTTTGCAAAGCCTTCGAAAATGCAAGGCTCTTAGGCGACAGCAACAGCAGTGTCAAGATATTGTCAAGATTAAAAACACCAGAGGCAATCTCAATCAGTGTTTCTAATATTCTCAGCAGAAAAACAGAAGGAGCGTTGAACATTTCGGTCCAGAACAAACATGTCTTTGACGGCGAAATATCACTGGACAAAAGGCAGTCTAAGAATATTGACAAGACCTTGCCGTCCCCTGTTAGCGCTTCCGCAATATCTCCAATAAATATTACAGCAAGCTTTGCCGACAAAAATCAGCAAACGGAAAAACTGAAATGCTTTTTTGGGGCTTTGGCTGTCGAAAAAACTCCAGAAGCAATAATAATTGACGGGAGCCTTGGAGATTGGAGTGGCATTCCAGAAATACCAATGACTAAAAGGATTAAAATGTTGGCAAGAGGAAAGACCGCTCTCAAATTTCCCAATGGCAGACCACGAGGCGGAAAAGAAGATATTTCCGCCTTTTTTAAAATGGCCTGGGATGAAAAAAATCTATATTTGGCAGTAAGAGTTGTTGATGATAAATTCGTTTCAAATGGAGAAATAAGTTGGAACCCTAATGATTCATTGCAAGTTTTTTTCGATTGCTTGGCGAATGCAAGAAACAGCAATACGTCAGGCTATGACAGTGACGATTATGTCTATAATTTCTATCCCAGCTCTGAAAACTCAGAACTGGCCGTTCAAAGAGGGCTTGCTCCAGAGCGTCAATTATGCGGCGGCTTAAAATGCAATGTAATGGAGCCTGGAGTTATTGGAAGTTTCAAGAAAACAAATGATGGCTATATCTACGAAATAAGATTTCCCCGAAGGTTCATAACTCCAATCGTATTGGAAGGCAATGCTGTTTTCGGTTTTAATCTTATTGTTAACGACAGCGATAGCAATAATGTCAAGTGGCAGCTTGCTCCTGAGAATACGGAGGGCTATGGAAAGCCCAATACATATCCGGTTATAATACTCAAAAAATAGTTCAATATTAAGGAAGAGAACATGCACAATTTAAAAAAAGAACAACAGTGGTTTCCTGAAGCAAAACTGGGAATGTTTGTCCATTTCGGATTGTATTCCATTTTGGGGAGAAGATCTGAATGGGTGATGCGCCATGAACTTATCCCTAGGAAAGAATATGAAAAATTAATGGATGACTTTAATCTTGCAAGCTTTGACGCAAAGCTTTGGGTAGACGCCGCAAAGTTAATGGGTGCAAATTATATTACCATAACCACTAAGCATCATGATGGATTTTGCTTGTGGGACACGGAATTTACCGATTACAAAATTACCAATACCCCTTTTGAGAGAGACCTGATCGGGGAACTCGTTGAGGAATGCCGGAAACAGAACATGAGAATTATTTTTTATTACTCTCTTCTTGACTGGCATCATGCGTCCTATGTGAACACCGAGGCTCCCGATTGGCCGGAGCCTCGTTCTGAAGACAAACCCGACTGGCCAGTTTACCAGAAATACATTGAGAATCAAGTCAGAGCACTTTGC
>CAZYVR010000017.1:0-31327 GCA_964651145.1 uncultured Victivallales bacterium
TAAAGACGCAGAGAAAGCTATGATTCCTCGGAACAAAGCGCAGAAGAGGCGTTTTATTCTATATGCTCGGCCTTGCTTAACCCCGGCGACGAGGTGATTATTTTTGAGCCTTTTTACGGATACCATGTGAACACCTTGAAAGCCTTGGACATCACGCCGATTTATTGCCGTCTGGAACTCCCGGAGGGGAACGTTTGCTTTGAGGCGCTTGAAAAGCTTTTTTCTCAAAGGACAAAAGCTATTCTCATCAACACTCCGGCAAACCCTTCCGGCAAAATTTTTTCAAGAAGAGAAATTGAGATGATAGGGGAACTGGCCTGCAAGCATGATGTTTTTATTTTCACCGATGAAATCTACGAGCACTTTGTTTATGACGGACTTGAGCATGTGAGTCCAGCGTCGCTTTCAAAATTCAAGGAGAGGACTATCTCGATTTTTGGATGCTCCAAGACCTTCAGCGTCACGGGATGGAGAATAGGCTATTGTGTGTGCGACGAAAAATGGAAAGAGGCCATAGGCTGCATGAATGACCTCATTTACGTCTGCGCGCCAGCTCCGCTGCAAGTCGGCGTTGCGCAGGGCATGAGGGAGCTTTCAATGGAATACTATGAAAACATAAGAGAAAAGTTTCAGACAACAAGGGACAGAATATGCTCGGCTTTGGACGAAGGCGGATTTAAGCCGATGGTTCCAAAGGGCGCTTATTATGTATTGGCCGACGCCTCGTTCGTGCCCGGCAGATCCTCAAAGGAAAAAGCGATGCGCGTGCTGAAGGAAAGCTCCATCGCGTCTGTTCCAGGATGCGCTTTTTACCATGACAACGCAGGCGACGATCTGTTGAGATTCTGCTTTGCAAAAGATGATGCGACAATAGAAAAAGCCCTTAAAAAACTTTCGGCAATGAAGCGCTGCCGCCTATCTTAATGCGAAGCTAAAAAGAGGCCAAGGGGCCGCTGCCCTCTTGCTCACTCATCGCTGTCTGAAAATTTTATTGTGAAACCGTATTTAAATTCTGTTCCCGGCTTGAAATCCCTTTGAGCCGAGGAATAGGGGTATTCATCGCCAATGGAAAGAATAAAAGTCTGATTTTGGGGCTCTCCAATAAATCTTATGCCCGTTCTTTTGCCTGTCCCTTTGATCGACAAAAGCCAGTCCTCTGTAAGAGCAATTTCAAAGGCGGAAACATTGCGCCAGCAAAGCAACCTGCTTTGCGGCTCTTTTGGCAAAGCGTCAAGCTTGGTCTTGCCATTGTCCCAAGTCACTCTGTAGCCACGCCTCAGCAATGGAGCCGCAAAAACAGTTATGCGCGTTTTTACCGGCAAAGTTCGAGAGCTGGCAAATGCTTTGGTTGCCTTGATGGCATAATCAAACCTTATGCTGTCCGGGCGCAATGTAATGGTTTGCGAGAAATCGGCAATGGAGTCATGCTTGTTTTTGCGTCCATTCAGCTTGCCGTCTCGCTTCAGGATGAAACTGTTTTCTCCATCTTTTTTCATCAACAACGGCCCGCCTTCGGAGCCGTACTGCGAAAAAGTTCCAATTTTCTCCTGAATGAACAAGCCCCCCAATTTGATTATTTTAGTTTTTCCAAAATTAAGACCCCACAAGTAGCCGTCGCCCGCTATTCTGCAGGAATATATTTTGCTTGAGTAATTGAGTTTTTTTATTTTATTGAAATCCTTGCTTGGCTCTTGCCCGATGGCAAGAGCTGCAAGTGTTGCAAGGATATATAAACTAAGCATTTTTTTTAGCATTTTTAATCTCCTCATGATTTAACGTTCGCCCACTCCTGAAACAACAGACATATAGCGCTTGCGCCCGCTTATCGCGATGATTATCGGGATGCTTCCTCCCTTGGATATAATGTCAATTGATTTAACTTTATTCTTCGGATAAGGGTTAAGAAATTCGCTAAGGAACAAGCACTTAAGAGATTTGGAAGGGCTGCGGAAGACCACGCTTGCGTTTTTCTGCTCTTGCCCTCTCCACCAGTCCGGCAAATCGTCAGGGCAATTCGCCTTGAATGTTTCTGTTTTGCCATCTTCGTAGTGAATTACATATTCCAGAACTGGCCCTTTTTTGCCATACATGGAGGTGTGAAGAAAATATATTTCATTAAGGTACTCGTTGACAGGTATGCCCTTGACTGATTCAGGGAAATAAGGACGTTTTTCGCCTTTCAGGACGATGCATGATTTGTCGTTGTTTTTCGCCGGGTCAATGACATCGAAGAGCACGCCGCCCTCCAGGTAGCTTTTTCCTGGCGGAATGTCGGGGAAGTCGGCGCGCGAGCCAAAATCAGTCCAGCCGCCTTTTTTGTCGCCGGTCTTTTCGTCGGCAAAGCTGCGGTTTGCAAACTTGCGCAAATCAACAGTGAAGGTGTCTTCTTTTGACACAAACAAGGTCTTTTTGAAATCTTTCGGATTCATTTTTGCGGCAAACTCAGAAACGCCCGGCTCCAGCAGGCAGCGCATTAGATTCATGAAGTAAGCTCTTGCCACGCTATCGCTTCCAACTCTTGAGACAACATTTAGCTGGTTAAAGATAATTTCGCCCTTGCCAAGCTTAATATCCGCTATAACTGTTTTTATGCTTCTGGGGTCGTGATGGGATGCGGTGGGAGCTACCGCCACCAGGCCGACATTAAGAGGGCTGAGCGCCTTGCTAAACATTAAGCCGCGTTGGCCGTTCCAGGTGTCAAAGTCTTCCTGTTTCAAATTGCGGAACAGCGGATGATCAACAACTGTCAAAGAAACATAATTGCCTGGGGTTCCCGAGACAACCTTATAGACTCCGGCAAAAGGAACTCTGCCGCAAAAACGCTGTTCCAGACACAATAGCTTCCCGCCGTTTTCAACCCATTTGGTAATTTTGTCGCTATTGTTGATAAGCGCTTCATCAAAGCTGTTGTTGCCAATGATTAAATGCTTGTAATTTGCAAGATTGTCAAAATTGTCAATTCGCTCGATCTTGCCTTTTTCAAAGTCAAATTGCTTCAAGGCGCGAGTTGTCGTATCTTTTATCAGGGCTCCAAAAACTTTGGCGCACGCATCGTACAGCGCTATTTTCCCGTCCGTCTTGAGCAACTGCTCATCTGCTGGAACAATAGCCACATGATAATAGTTGTCGCCAACGCGTTTGCCGTTTTTAAACAGGTAGAGCTCCAAGTTGCCGCGCAAAGCTTTGGCCGTTTGAGGGGCAGTGTATGAAAGCTGCAATTTCTTGTTATCCATTGAGGCCACTTTCCCAAAATCAATTTCCGGCAACGGGTAAACCTTTTCGTCAAATCTGAACTGAGCCTTCACCGCGAAGCTGGCATCTGCCTGAGTGTCATTGACTACAAGCAGAGGGATTGCCTGCTTTGATCCAGGAATGGGGTGAGTGTTAAAAATATCCGCAGTGACCAAAGTGGGATTGTATATTTTGCTAAAGGTGTTGCAAACGGGCAGGATCGTATAAGTGTCCTCTCCTAATCTTGGCTCAATTGGTCCGGGCGTTCCCCACCAGGCAAGAGTATAATAACTGCCCCCATTAAAAAAAAGATTGGGCAAAGACGTGTTTGGATGCCCACCCAGGCATTTTGTCCCTGCCCGACGATAAATCTCAACAATTCTTTTTATTGTTTTTGTGGCATAAAGCTTAAGCTTCTCGCGCTCGTCGGTAAAGTTTATCCGAGTTGAGCGATAGTTCATTCCCAGGCGACATACACTTCCCAGCAACTTTGAGTATCCGCCTGTCACCATCTTTATGAATTCTTCTTTAAACTTGTCGCTGTTGGGAGGCAGCTTGAATATGCGAATAGCGGTTTTGCTGCAGCTGTAATGTCTTCCCATTATTCCAGGATCTGCATATTCGCAGTCAATTTTGGGTATTGCGCCATAGCTTTTCATTGCGGCAACGGCGTAGTCATTGATATAGGCAATGTTGTCCTGCCAAGAGCCGCAACTGCAACCTGTGTACTGGTGGTCGTCCAAAATGTCTGTCTTGTCTTTGTGGGCAGGATTGGTTACAGCGGACAAAGTGTGGCGTCCCGAAGATGTGCAAACCGGACGGTTCTGAGTGTCAATTTTTTTGACCATTTCATAAAGCTTGTTCAAGCGGTCCGTATAGCCTTTGCTATAATTATAATACTCATTCCCGAACGACCACATGCAGATAGACGGATGATTATAATTGTCTAGAATGCACTCTTTTAAGTCTTCGGCTGTTTCCAGTATTCCCTCCTTTTCCCCTGTGCCATACGCCGCGCCACCTATGCTTGGGCCGCTCCAGTCAAAGTAATCAATAAATCCGCCAAAGTCACAACTGGACGCAAACATTTCACGCGGGACGCCGTTCTTGGAGTGGCTCCGGCCGAAATTCATGTTCATTTTTTTCAGGTAGCGCAGGATGTCAGGCATTCGCGGCCCCTCTGTCCGGGACATGCCGGTTCCGCGTGGCTTGAATTTTTTCCCATTAAGCAAAAGCCATTCTCCTTTGGCAAGAAAGTCGCGAAAGCCAAAACGATCAAAGGCCAAAGTTGTCCCTTTGGAATCCTTTATGGCGAGAGTATGCATATTAGGCGTTTCAGGGCTCCAGTCTTTAAGGTTTTTTAAGCTATGCTTTCCAAGTTTCACCCAATGTTTGCCGGGGGGAATTGTCACCGTTTCAGCTTTTGTGGCTTCCAGTTCTTTGCCCTCTAAATCTCCAAGCACAATGGAAAGGGCTTTTTTCTGAACCTTTCCAGTTGTATTGGAAAACTCCACCGCAAGCTCAATCGCCCGCTCGGCATGCCGACAGTCTATTTTCATGCGAAAAGAATAAACAGGCGTCGGAGCCAAAACCAATTTGACCGGGGAGCTTATTCCGCTTGTTCCTCGGCAATGATAAGAGGTGTGCCCAAGATAGTCATACACTCTAACCGCAAGCAAATTCTTGCCAGGCTTAATAAAAGGAGTCACATCGTATTGAAAGCCGTCAAATCTTGTTTTATGGGTATTTCCAGCTTTCCTGCCGTTTACCCAGATATCCGTCTGCCAACCGGCCCGGCGAAAATCTATAATAACCTGATTTCCCTTTATTTGTTCAGGCGTCAGATCAAAATCGCGACGATACCAGCCAATCGCGCCTTTCATTTTATAAAGCTTGAGATTGCGTGAACCATCGCCATTGGCATACAAGCCATAAGTGGGAGATGGCACTGTTCTGTCCTCCCACCCCTTGTCGTCAAACTCTGCCTTGTGGCTCCCCTTTGCCATCTCCGAGTCGTTCAATGGATTTGAAAAATCATTTCCGCATTCCAGACGCTTGAAGCGCCATGTCCCATCCAAAGAAAAAGTTTTCCAGGAAGGGCTGACGGGCTTGGTGTATTTTTCATAGTATTCCTTTAAGGGAACTTCTTTGAACTTTATCTTTTTATATTCCTGGAAAGTATTTGAGAGTTGAAGTTCCTCAGCTGCAGTTTGGCTTGGCAATAAGCAATAAGCAAGCAGGGCGGAGAGAGATAATATTTTTGTCAGCATTCTTAAGTCCCCTTGTTGTTTTATTTTACTGGAGTCAGTTTATTATATATTAATACTAAAGTAAAGTCAATAGCTAGTTGTCAAATATACAAATAAAGCCCCAAGATTAGCACATGAGTATAGAGTCAATTGAATCCACTATAGTAAAAAAAGACAGCAATGCGCGTTAAAAAATAAAGCAAGGAGTTACAATCCCTGCTTTGTGATTTTTTGTGTTTTGACGTAAGGTCAGCCTATTGCGCTTTGTTTGTTAAGTTGCAAAGCCAATTGAAATTTTCTTCGACTGCTTTGATTTTCTCCTTTGGAGATTCTCCTGGCAGTTTTGCCTCGTAATTAAACAGACCTGAATAATCAATTTTCCCGAAAGAGGCCATTAAGGCTTTCCAGTTAATTATTCCTTCTCCTGGCAGCCAGTGCTTTTCGTCAGCCCCATCATAATCAGATAAATGGACTTCAAAAATTTTGTTGCCTAATGAGTCAACTAGTTCCGGCAAATTGCCAGGCTTGTCCATTAAGTGATTGACATCAAGGCAAATGCCTACGCGTTTCGAATCAAGCCCTTCAAGCATGGCTAAAAGCTCTTCTTTTGTGTTTCCTATACAAGTGCGCGGCAAGTATTCCACCGCAAGTCGCACAGCCAAATTTTCACATTTCATAATAAGTTCTTGCAAGGCTTTGCGCGCATATGCAATCTTGCTTGCTCTATCGCCGCTTTCAATTGCGCTGCTGGCGTGAAAAACTACGACGCCAGCGCCAAATTCCTTGGCCAGCTCAATGGCGCAAGAGTATTCTGATATTGTGCTCATTCGTATATTTGCGTCATCAGTGGCAATGACAAACTGTCCGCCATGCCGCGCATGAATTGAGCTTATCTTAATTCTTCCAGAATGAACAGCGCTCCTCAAGAGAGCTATGTCTTCCGTTGAAAAATGATTGAGAGCCAACTCTAAAGAAGCAATGCAGGATTTTTCCAGAAGGGCAATGAGCTCTTCATTAATTTTTGTCGATATCGTATGCAGGGATACGGATAATTTCGGGCTAAACATGCACATTCCTTTTCATTGCCTATCTGTTTATGCTTTTCAGCAATCTTAACAAATACTTAGAGGTGAACAGAAAGGCTATTCTAATAATTTCATCCACGCCGTCTTCGGACAGAAAATGCTTCAAGTCAGTTTCCATGCGCTTTTTAAGCTCTAAAAATCTTGACTGAAGAACCTTGATGTTTTCGACCAGCTCCACCTTGCTTTCCGATGCCGTTGGCACTTTTGTTATAGCTGTGACCGCGGCAAGCGCCAAGGCTGTTTTTGATTCGCAAACAAAATCTATTGACGCTATTTCCGACTCCGGACGTCTGGGGAAATAAGTGTAGAGATGAAGTCCCACATTTGCTTTTTTCAGATTATCGCCAGCCCATGCAATTGATGCGTCTTCCATTTCCACTATCCGCCACCATTCCCCCATGTTTTTGGTATATAAAAGAGGGACTTCCTCTCTTTCCCCATCTGCGTAATTTAAAATATATTTCCCATAATGGCCATCGCTTAGCGCTTTGCCTTCTATGTGTCCATGCAAAAAGTTAAGGGCATATGCTTTCGTTCCTGCCTCTATTCCCTCGACGGAGCGCGGAAAAAATGGAGTAGGGTCATTGTCCCCAATCATTATAACCGATTTGCTGCCGTCAGGCGCATCCTGAATGACTCTAAACGGCGTGCCGTTAAAACAGACATCCCCTTTAGGAAAAAAGCGCAAGTCATTCTGAAATATCCTGCTCCAGCCGGGAACCTCTTCCGTGTTGGCAAAGCGCTCATTGCAATACGGCAACAAGTCCAGCTTTTTATAAGCAGTCTCCGGCAAAAGAGCCTCTGTCAGTGTTTCTTTCTTGAAAACATCCAATTCTTTTTCAAGTTGAATCTTTTCAATAAAGTCTTCAAGGACAGTCAAATGGCGCCCTTTGGCAAGCGAGGCGTTATCAATAACATGTGATACTTTTTCAAAATACTCCAAGTCGTTTCTGTTGTTGTCTCCCGGCACTATAAGATGTCCGCTGTTGTTCAATATGTCATATATAGGCGAAAGTTTTTCGTCACATTCAAAATATTCGGCGACGCGGGAAAAAAAGGTGTTGCGATGTTCTTTTTCATGTTCAAGATTCCACGCGGAAGCCGCCAGCATGCAAACTCCCTGAAGGCGCGTTTCAAATATTGCATAAGGCGGCCGGTCTGTGTTTGCCGAGGCCCAGTAAGTGGCAAGATTGCCAAGCAAGCCGTCTTCTTTGACTGCTTCAGAGTGAGTTTTTATATTGTCAACAAATTTAACATTGCTTGCCGTGATGACTTCAAAGCCCAAATCTTTGAGGTAAGCCCCGAATGGCAAAGAGGAGAAGTCTTCATTTTTTGGGTCATACTTTAAGTATTTGTCAAAACTGCAATGCTGTTCTCCGGTTAATTCATTCCGGTAAATATCCTTGTCAATTCTTCCGGTGGAACTTTGGTAAAATTTGACGCTGTTGCTGCGTGACGACAGCGGCTGATAATTCCATTCAACGGCAATTGAGTCTTTTCTGCAAATTTCGGCCGCATCGTTGTAATGCTCCAAAATGTCGGCCCAAAACAAGGGAGTTTTGCCTTTTTCGTCAATAACCCATGAGAGGATATTGTTTAAAAAATCTCCGTAGAGTTTTCCTTTGCCAACCCGGTCCGCTTCCGCTTTGCATTTTGGACATGTTCCCAGCAAAAAAGGTTCATCCGCGCCCACATGAAAAAACTTTGAGGATGGATGAGCGTCTATCACTTCTGACGCCATCTTCCTAAAAAGCTCTATGGCTTTTGGGTTAAGCGGGCAAGCCTGACTGCGAATTTGCGGACTTTCGCTAATATCCAAATATTTTTCATGCTTCAAGATGTATTCGAAATGGCCAATGCATTGAACAAGGGGGATTATTTCTATAAAATTATCAAAAGCTTTTTTTTCCAGCGTCGCAATTTGTTCCTTTGTGAAAGCTGATTCAGCAGGAATGTCATTGCAAAAATCAAACTTAAATTTATCTTCGTATTCCATGAGAATATAGTTTATTTTCAGATCAGCAAACATCTCCACCAACTCAAGAAGGTAGTCAAAATCCCACCCGATCCGCTTCAAATCAACATGCTGAATGCGCATCTCGGTATCCGCCCAGTCGTGAATGACCCCTTGCGCCGGAAAGCCCTTGCCGCGCTGCATTTGCTTTAGTGTTGTGATTGCGCAAAAAATTCCTGAATCAACACCTGCCGCAACCATGATTTTATCTGACAGGAAATCGATGCGGTATTCATCGTGTTTCCTTAGATTTGCATCTTTTCCTATCACAAGCTTTCGCGCTCCGGCTCCCAAAAGCTTTTTTGCTAAACTGGATATTCTGTCAGCGGAGTCAAACAAAAACTCAATGCTTGAAACTGATTGGTCGAAGCGGGAATTAATATTAAAATCCAGCAATTGAGGGTGGGGCAAATAAATCATAGCAAACGTCCAATTTTGATTATGAATTTTAAAACAGATCTTAATTGTAAGATAATGCTTCAGCAAAGTAAAGTCAATACAAAGCGAAGGATTTAATTCAAAAAAAGCTCAAACCTAAAAATCCATAAAGTCAATTGACTCTATTTAATAAAGGCATAGTTGATTCTTTTTTGCTTTTGAATCCTCATCTTAAAGGAGCGGCGAATTGGCCGCTCCATTGATTGCCTAAAGCATACTTGAAAAGATTATGCACATATTTTGTAGCCACCGAATCGAAGCCATAGGCATCGAGCGCGTCGACTTGCGAAAGAAGCGCGATGCCGTCTCCTATTTTTATTTCAGCTATCAGCATGCCAAAGCTGGTCATCTCTCGAGATTTGCGCTCCCTCATGCCATTGTCAGAGCCAGCCAGCAGAACGCCTTCGGAAAGGGGATAAACAAGATATGTAAACAGTTTTCCATGCGGCTCAAACCAATGCCGCCAATCCGAGGCCTGATTTATTCCATCAAAAATAGGACATCCCGGCTCAATCAAATCTCCGGATATTCCAATCCTGCCGATATCGCCCCACTTGCGCTGAAGTCCGTAGCTTGTGCCAGCCTGTTTCATCTTTGCGTTCGGCAAAAAAGAGATGCTTTTATTCTGTTCAAGACAGACAACGCGCCCCCCTTTTGCAAGAAACTCTTTCACTTTTTCGCCTCCCCAACGGGCGCCTTCTTTGTCGATAACGACCAAGTCATATTTGTCGGGCTGATACCCCCTGCCCTTGGAAAAATAGTCATATTTTATTCCAAGCCTGCTTAGAATGCGACACACACTGAAGCCATACCTCAGCCTGGCGCCATGGCCAATGACTGCCACTTTTTTATCGGTTTTTATTTTTATGTTTTCATCTTTGCGGCTAAGCACAAAAAGCTTGCATTCATTTTCAGAGACAACTTTTTCCCCCGAAAA
Organism: uncultured Victivallales bacterium; assembly: GCA_964651145.1. Classification (GTDB taxonomy): domain Bacteria; phylum Verrucomicrobiota; class Lentisphaeria; order Victivallales; family GWF2-45-14; genus CAZYVR01. The sequence continues at coordinate 9,955 of CAZYVR010000017.1, forward strand.
AAGCTTAAACTGCATCATATAATGCCCGGTATCCAGCCCAGAGGGGATGCCATAGCGAAAATTCAAGATTCTATGCTCATTTTTCTTTAAGACTTCAAGGGACAAGAATTCTGAGAATTTTTTATTTCCATCGCTGTTGACAATAACAACGGACACTTTGACATCGGTTAAATTTTCAGACGCATAATTGAAGCAGTGAATTTTAGTCACATATTCTCGGCCCGCAAAAAGATTGTGCTTGCATAATAAATCAGCGCAGATAAAAACAGGCGCGCAAGTTTTTTTGTACACTTTATTGTAAGCGTTTGGCAAAAGTGAATCAGGGTCTAAATCTGAATACTTTTTCCCGTCTTTAATCCCAACCATAGGGCCTCCGCAAGTCCCCAGCCCTTGAATGCTGCCATCGTTCATTCTTGACAATTCTATCATTTCGCCTGTGTATTCGGCCAGCTCAGGATAAAGCTTGTTTTTCTTGTCAAAAGCATTTCGGATTCCGACGCGGCTGACGTTTTTGTATAGAAATTCCATCCAGGGTTGATTCTTTGGGACGCCTTTTCCAAATAAGTCGCAATAAAGCTTTTTGTTTAATTTACCATCCTTTAACACAGCTCCGTATGTTTGCAGAATGTTCGGCCAATATTGCGTGTGAGCGCGCCATCCATAGTAATAAAGGGCTTCTGTGTAAATATGCGGCTTTTGATTGCCGGCAAACCAGCGGGCGTTTGTTTCTTTTGCTGAATGCTTCGCGAAGTCTGGAATAAAGGTGTGATGCATCCAGATTGAAGAGCTTCCCATCAACGCCGCGTGATTTACAAAGTCCCATGCTGGCGGCGGACTCAAGGGAACCAGTTCTCCTTTTTGATTGCGCGCGCTTGATGCACCCGATTGAGAAGCGCTGAAAAGGCGCGTCTTGTCATATTTTTCAAGAATCTCACGATACTTGCGCGAGTCTGAAACAGCGCCCGCCACGCGATTCCCTTCCGCCTCTGGCGCATAGGCAATAAGCGAAGGATGATTATGCGCGGCCAAAGTGTTTCGCCTCAGGCCTTCATCCAGAAAAGCGTTCCTGTCTTTTTCAAACAGTTTCTTGCCATAGTCGCTGTAATGGCATTCCACAATCAAGTCGGGACTTGGAATAGCCACCATTCCAAGTTCATCAAGAATGTTTAAAAACATTTCCGGATTGATTCGCTCTGTTTTAAGCATGGCGTTGCAGTTGCTGTCTTTGAGAATGTTTAAGTATTTGCGCAGAAAATCATTTTGATTCCTCCAAAAATCACAACTCTTGTTGCCATGCTGCAAAATGCAAAAGATATCGCTTGGCTCCGCGCCGGGTCCCACAAGAAATATTTTGTGGCCATTCAAATAAAAATGTTTTCCCTTGACTGCTATTTTGCGCAGGCCGAAGCGCTCCCATCCCATTTGTTTTTTCCCGTCAAAAAGCTTAAGGGAATATAAAAAAGGATTATCCAAATCCCATAGAACAGGCTCTTTTATTCTGACGGAAAATCTTAGTCTGTTATTGCCCGGCTTTAATATTTTTTGGCCTATTTCAAATTCTGTTTTTACCCCATTTTTCTTTAAGCGCTTTTTGTAAGCTTCAGAGCCTTTCCAAGGAGTGACAATTGCGTTGATGTCTATTTGTTCTTCAGTCTTCAAGCTATTGACAAACACAGCGTCAATTTTTATTTTGTCAGGCAAATCAGGGCTTATCCGCATTTCAGAGCAATAAATTGGAGAAACAAACTCTATCCAAGCGCTTTGGCCCCAAATTCCGTTTGTGTTCTGGCATTCATAATAGCCGCGAGTGTTTTTTTTGATAAAAAATCTTGCTGTTATTTGATTGGCTTTGCCCCATTCAACTGCGTCGCTTATATCAACATTATGAACATCAGCGCATTTTCCAGGAATAAGATTTTTGGGACGCGCAACTTCCTTCCCGTTTACCCATATTATCGGCTCCCATGAAATGCGCTCAAAGTGGAGTATGGCGCGCGCGCCTTTATATTTATGGGGTATATCAATGCTGTAGCGCAAGTATCCAACGCCTTCTTTTTGCAACAGATTTGGCTCTTTTGTGCGGCCAGGCCAGCAAAATATTTTCTTTGGAACGGGGCGCAACTCCCATTTTGAATCATTAAATCCAGGCTTGCTGAATCCCTTTCGCATACCCTCATCTGAAAGGTCGCATCCAGGTTTGCCGTCGACAAACTTGAACTTCCAATAATCATGGAGATAAATCTTTGCTTTTTCGCCAAAAAACAAATCTGCGTGCTCCGGCTTTACCGGGACTCCATGCAGTTCTTGAGCCTTGCGCAAATCTTGTCCATGCGCAAGGGATGCGACAAGAGCGAAAACAAAAAATATCGAAGCATTCCTCATAAAAAAACCTTTTTTTTAAAACTGCTTATTTGTTTAGCTGCGCGGCGCATTTGCCTGTCCATTCCTCGCCGAGGGTATAAGTAAAAAGATTTTGCAAGTACTTGGTAGCCACCGAATCAAATCCGTAAAGATGCATTGCTTCAACCTGGGAAAGAAAAAGCAAGCCTTTGCCTATTTTTATCTCAGCGGCAACCATTCCAAAGCGCGTTAATTTCCGGGCTTTTTTAAGCTTTTCGTTGCGGCCGTTCGTGCCGCCCGCAAGTATGACCCCCTTGCTCAGAGGAAAGCCCATGAATGAAAATATCCGTCCGTATTTCGCATTCCAATTCCTCCAGTTTTCCCATTTATTGATTCCATTCAAAAGAGGATGAGATGACTCAATTATGTCGACCGATGTCCCTATCTCTGCTTTGTCTTCAAACATCCGCTTCATTGATTTTATCGTCCCCGTGCCCGCCATGGTCAATCCATCCACGAAGGGAATTTGCCCGCGTTGAGACAGGCACACCACCTTGCCACCATTTTCAAGATAGGCTTTCATGTGCTCAACATTGATTTTCTGCGTATGGTCGTAAATGTGCTGCTTGTTCAGCGTGGGCAGGGACTCCTGGGCAACAATGACAACATCGTAATTGGCAAGCTTTGACGTGTCTTTTATCAGTTCAGCTTTTACTCCAAGCTTTGCCATTAACCGGGTCGGATTAAAAGTGTAGTAGTAGTGGTCTCCTCCGTCAATTATTCCCACTTTCCTGCCTGTTTTTATTGTTGTGTTTTCATCGGCCTTGCTCATTACAAAAAGAGGATATTTATTTTCAGACACAATGTTGCCCGAGCTGTCAAGCGCAAGCGTCATTGTATAATTTCCGGTTTGAAGCGAGTCCGGGACTTCGTAGTCGGCTATTATTTCCTTCTTTGCCCCGACAGGCAGATCGTTTATTTTTCTTTCAGTTGTGTAAACTTCATTCCCCTTTTTGTCTTTTATGGAAATAATATATTTGCAGTCGGCGAGCCCCGTGTTTCTTGAATAATTGAAACAGAACACTTTGACCTTGTATTCACGGCCCGCGAAAATATTGTGCCCACAAATCATGTCGGCGCAAATAAAAACAGGGGCGCATTTTTCTTTAAACGCCTCGCCTATCGGAGATGTGGATATCCCGGCCGGATCAAGATAGTCCGCAACTCTTTTGTCTATCAGCATCATTGGGCTTGACACGGAGCCGAAACCCTGGATATTGTCATCATTCATTCTTACAAACTCAATCATTTCGCCAATGTAGGTGGCGAGCTTTGGATAAAGAGTTTTTTTGTCCAGCGAATTTTTTATTCCGGCAATTTTTGTATCCTGATAGTGAAAATCGCAATAGGTTATATTGTCTGCCACCGACTCCCCGTAGAGCTTGCAATATAGGTCTTTGTTCAGCTTTCCGTTTGTTATGACTTTGCCGTATATGCTTTGAACTTTTGGCCAATATTGATTGTGAGAGCGATAGCCATAATAATAAAGAGCCTCAGTGAATACAGCTGGCTTCTGTTGCCCGAAAAGAAACTGGGAATTGTATGTTTTTGCAAATTGCTTAATGTAATCAGGAAGCATTGTATGGGGCAGAGCCAATCCGCAGCTGCCTTGCAAAGCAGCGCTGTTTACAAAATCAAACGGGGGCGGAGGAATAAGCGGCGTCAATTCCCCATTGATATCCACTCCCGCAATAATGCCGGATTGTGATGCTGAAAACGCCCTTGTTTTGTCAAGTTCATTCAGAATTTTTTTGTAGCGATCAAAATCCGTGCTTACGCCTGCTACACGGTTGCATTCGCCTTCCGGTGTGTAGGCCACAAGGCTGGGGTGATTGAACCCGTCTTCCACATTCCGTTTTAACGCTTCCTTAAGGTACTCCTCTCTGTTTTCTTTTATCATTTTTGTTGTGTGTTCAGGGACATAGCATTCAAAATTCAAAATATCAGGCGTGGGAATATTCATCATTCCAATCTCATCGCATATGTCAAGGAATATTTGCGGAGGTATGCGTTCAATTCTGAAAACAGTGTTGATGTTGTCCTTCTTTAATCTCTCAAGATAATGCCTGAGAAAATCATTTTTATTATAATGAAAGCCGGGGTCATGACGTTGAAGCCCCACCAAAATAGTGCCCTCCGGCGATATCCCAAAAAGAAATACTTTTTTGCCGTTCAAATAGAAGTATTGTTTTTTTGTTTCAAATGCCCGCAAGCCAAAGCGCTCCCAGCCAATGATCTTGTCGCCATCAAGAAGCTTGAGGGAATAGAGAAACGGATTTGACAAATCCCAAAGAACTGGCTTTTTTATTTTGATGGAAAAGTTAAGAATATTTGTTCCCGGCTTTAAGGATTCAGGGGGCAGATTGCATATTGTTTCTTCGCTTTTCCCTTTCAGTCTTTGATGATAGGCCGCGCTGCCTTTCCATGGCAAAATGCCAGCTGTCAAAGTCAGCTTGCAGGGGGTCTTTAATGTATTAATAATTTCGCATTTGACGTTGATCGTGTCCGGCAATTCTGGTGTTATCAACATCTTGTCGCAATATATTGGCGGTGTAAATTCTATCCAGAATGGCTCAAAAATGCCGTTGGTGTTTGATTTGTCATAGCCAGTGCCTTTTCGTATATAAAAGCGGACGCATATAAGATTTTCCTGCCCCCATTTCACCTCTTGGGTGACATCGATTTTATGATTATCCGAAATCTTGCCGGGACAAAGATTAAAGGGCCGCGCCACTTCTTTGCCATTCACCCATATAACAGGCTCCCAGGCCACTTTTCTGAATGTCAGTATTGCCCTTGTCCCTTTTTCTTTTTCCGGTATAAGAAAGCTTTGACGGCAATATCCTATTCCTTCACTTTGGAGTGTCTTGAAATTGATTCTTTTCTTTTTTATATTTATCTTTCTGGGCAATGTCAAAGCTTCCCACTTTGAGTCGTCGTAATCCTCTGCCCAGTATTTTGCCTTTCCGCCTTTGTCGCTGAAATCATAGCCCGGCTTGCCTGGCGTTGCCTTAAACTTCCATTCGCCATGCAGATAGAGCCTGTCTTTTTTGCCGAAAAAAGTGTCGCAATGCTCGGGCAAAGTGTAGTCACTGAGTTTTTTTCCCGGGGCTGCCGCGAACACCAGCGCGGAGCTGGCCAGGGCCATGATTGAGAAGATTTTTTTTAGCATCCGATGTCCTTTATTTTATTTGTTTTTTGCAAGATTCCAACCGCTAGTCATTCCTTGGGCGCCATCTGCTGTTTATTTCTGTTGAAGAAAAGCCATCTGTTGGAATATTTTTGAATCCTAAATGGTCGGCGTGCCCATCCACAAAAAGAAAGTTGACATTGTTTTTATGCATGGGTACAATGCCTGGAGCCGTAGCTGAAACAGTATGGTAATAATGTCCATAGCTTGTGCTGGCGTGATCAAAAATTAGAAATTTATCGCTTGGGGACTGTATCCGCAAAACCTTAATGCGCTTTCCAGAGTACGAGGGCCAATCATAAATATGAGAATTAAAGGCGTAGTCCATAACTTCCCGGTGATTGCCCGTATAATCGCGACGATACCAGCGCGCATAGCCTGCCCCTGTTGCGGCATTGTTGTCATCCAGCTCTGCCATTAGACTGTTTGAAGGGCAGTGAAACATTCCGTTTTCACCGCCGGCATTGGGGAAATAGCTATGTATGTGCGTGGGCCACACTTGTTCGCCATCGTATGGCGCAAGCATATAGTCGTTGTTGTCTTGATAATAAAATTGAAACCCTAAGCCTATTTGCTTCAAGGCGCTGATGCATGACAAACTTTTTGCTGTGCTTCTAGCATTCCCCAAAGCTGGCAACAGCATTGCCGCCAAAATTGCTATAATAGCAATTACAACGAGCAATTCTATGAGCGTAAAAAATGTTTTTTCGGCTTTCATAGCATTCCCCTTTGTTTGATGAATCTATGCTTAGTATAACTTCCATCCACAGTAAAGTCAATTATTTTTTATATTTATGTTGAAAAAATACAAAACTGACACTATAATAATAGAGTCAATTGATTACGAACAGGAGCCAAAATGATTAAAAAACCTAGAAAAACACCTAAATACGAGGTTATATATAACAGGCTGATGCGCGAAATATCCTCCAGCTATAAAGTTGGCGAGCTGTTTTATACTCAACGGAGCTTGATGGAGCGCTTTAACGCAAGTTACGCGACAATCGGCCATGTTCTGAGAAAACTGAAAGAGCAAGACGCAATCCATACCCATGTGGGCAAGGGCATATTTATAAAAAACATCCCCGACTTCAGGAACCTTAAGACAGTAAAAATTGCTGTTTTTGTTCAAAGCAGCTCCCGGCCTCAAGACAGCAGCATTGGCGGGCTATATCAGAAAGGGCTTCTGGAGGCTCAGGAAAAATTGCCGTGCGAAATAATCTTCCTAAACAAAACAGACTGCGCGGATGAAATGCTGAGACAATTCAAAAATACTTCAGCGGATGGCATTCTATTTTTGGAAGATGGACTTCCAAGGCTGCAAGAAATGGTGAAAAACGAAGACATCCCATATGTTGTAGTGCATCCTATATATCAAAAACACAGCTTTTGCGTAGACATCGACGACGCGTCTGGAATACAGGACGCCATTCAGGAAATGGCTAAAAAAGGGGCAAAAAAAATATTGTTTATGGGCCGTTTTATTGCTCAGGGGCACAATGCCATAAAAGCAGACGCGCATCGCATGGGACTCGAGCTTGCGGGGCTCAAGTTTGACCCCAATCGCGCAATTGAGATCATTCGAGACGATGACCTCATAACAAAGCTTGAAAAGCTCAGGTCGCGCTTGCGAAAAAAGAACAGCTACGACGCAATTCTTCTGATTGACCCAATGTATCTTGACCTCATCGAAGGCGCGCTCCTTCATGAAAAAATTAAAATTCCTGAAGACATACAATTGTCAGTGTTTGGCGATTATGGGTATTCTAAAGTTTGCCTGTTTCCGCTGGGAGTGATAAAAGTGCCATATAAAGAAGCGGCCGCGCAAGGATTGGAGATGCTGACAAAGCGCTGCCAGGGACAGAATTCCACATCTGACATACGTTTGCTGAAAACAACTTTTTCATGGCGGGACGCGCATGTCCCTGCCCACAAGCGTGAACTACAGGAAGGATAAAGGCTAACAAGCCAGCTTAACACAAAACGCCATTTTAATGACATAATCAATCCGTAAAATAAAAAACAGGATGAAAAAGATGAAAAAGATGAAAAAGAAGTATGCGATTGTCGGCCTTAGCGGACGCTCCAAAGGATTCACCAATAATATTTTAGACACTTACAAGGATTGCTCTGAAATAGTGGCTTTGCTCGACAGCAATCATGCGCGCATTGAAGATTTCAACAAAAGCAACAACTTAAATATTCCCGGCTACAACGAAAATGAATTTGATAAAATGGCGGAGGAAACAAAGCCGGACGCTGTCATTGTTTCCACGACAGACGCAACGCACCACATGTATATAGTGGCGGCCATGAAGCACAATATCGATGCGGTCACGGAAAAGCCGATGACAATCGACGCTGAAAAGACCAGGGCAATCCTTGAAGCCGAAAAAAACAGCGACGCGAAGATTCAGGTAACCTTCAATTACCGCTATGCGCCCGTCCATACAAAAATAAAAGAAATGATCATGGACAACGCTGTGGGCAAACCCACTCACATTGATTTCAATTACTATCTTGACACCTTTCACGGGGCTTCATATTTCAAGCGCTGGAACCGTTACGAAAAACAGGCCGGCTCACTGCTCGTCACCAAGGCATGCCATCACTTTGACCTTGTTAACTGGTGGCTCGGCCAAAAGCCGATCGAGGTTTTCGCATACGGAGCCATGAATTACTACGGAGCAGACGGCCCTTGCAATCCTGAAAAAATAGACGGGCGCAGATGCTCTTCATGCAAAACAAAATGCAAATATTATCTGCGTCACTCTTCAGGTGGAGCTGGCTCTGATGACGAGCACTTGATAAACTTCAACAATCCTGGAAAAAATGAAGAATTTGGAGTTGTGGACGGCTATTACGCAGACCGATGCATCTTTGATTCCGACATAGACACATGGGACACTTTTACAGTGACAGCGCGCTTTGACGGCGGAACCATCATGAGCTATTCTCTGAATGCGTCTGTCCCATACGAAGGATATCGCGTGGCCATTAACGGCACAGAGGGGCGAATAGAATCCGACGCAATACACGGCAAGGGAATGCGCCTGCCTTTCCCTGATCCGCAGAAGCCGCAGAATATCAGATATTACCCGATGTTTGACGGAATGCAGACTCTCGAAGTGATTAACAGAGGCGGCGGACACGGCGGAGGCGACCCCATAATGAGAGACGAAGTTTTTATGGGCAGGAACAAAAATGATCGCACAAAACGCTTTGCCGGGGCATGGGACGGCGCGATGTCAGTTCTTTTGGGAACCGCGGCGCGCGAATCGCTGAAGTCCGGCAAGCCAGTCAAAATAGAAGACCTGCTAAAGGGGTAAAAAATGGAATTTACTGAAAATTTGTTTTCCACAAAATCGACAGGCAAGCAGAGCGCGATAGTAGAATATTTCCTCTCGCGCGCGCGCCCTTTGCATTTGGATCAGAGCGTTCTTGAAGAATGCGGAGATTGGCGTTGCGGCGACACGGAAAACGCCGTGCCCGATGCAAACCGCTTGTTGCGCCAGAAGTTCAAGGAAGACAACGGCGAGATAATCTCGCTAGAGTGGCGCGAGCGCAAAGCATGGAATAATTTTAAGGGAAAAGCTCTTTTTTGTATAAAACGCGGAATGCTCCTTGGGAATATATGTGTTGCATGGCAACAGACAGGGGCAAAAAAATACTTAAAACTTTTTGAAGAGTTTTTTGATATGTTTGACAGCGTCGCAAAATTGAAACACTCACCGCTAGATCTGTCCGACGGGGACGCAGCCTTTTTCGGAGGCCCAGATCCCAATTTGCCGTGGATAAAGGAATCGTGGGGGAAATTTCACAACCCCATGTGCACGGGTTTCAGAATGTCAAGGTTCTGGCGCATATGGTCAAGCGGAATATTTGCGGAGCTTCCTCGCGCAATTGCTTTCAGGTTTTTGAAATCTCTGCATCATGACTTAATGGCTTACAAGACGATAATAAATGCCCCTTTCAAGGCGGGGAATCATTATCTTTTTGAAGTCGGAGTCGCTCCATATATCGCGGCATCCATGTTCCCGGAGTTTCCGGAGTGCGCGGAAATCAAAAAGTTGGCAATAGAAACAATAAACAACAGTTTGCCAAAAACAATTTTGCCGGATGGCTCGCTTTATGAACATGCTTCGGGATATGATGTTGTCACGTTTAACGACATCCTTTGCCCTTATTTTCTTGCGCTCAAAAACGGCGAAAAACTGCTGTCGAAAAGCAATTTAAAATTGTTCAAAAAGTCAGCGCGCTTTATCAGGGATCTGTTTCATCCCAATGGAGCAATGACGCAGTTTGGCGACTCAGCGCCGCAAACCCTGAAAAAACAAGCAGGCTGTTCTGTCCTGGAATTCAAAAAGGCAGGATTGGATTTCACCCCGTCAAAGTTGCCTGCAAATTACCCGAAAGGCGGATACGCGTTTCTGGGCGACAATGGAACCCGATTGGCAATCAGCGCGGTAAATAAACATAATCCAAAGGGACACATCCATTGGGAGCATTTAAGCTTTGAGTTTTGTCATAACGGAGTTGTATGGATAGGCGACCCCACCGCAGTCCTAAGAGGCCGCGACCCCTTGACAAGGCCGTTGATATATTCAGGCAAAGCCAGGAAAGCCGTGGCGCGCCAATATCATTATTCGCTGGCCGCGCATAACTGCGTTCTTATTGATTCGCTTGTGCCTGGCGACGAGCCTTATTCTGAACACGAATTTGGAGGAGTCCCGCCAAAATGCCTGGCTCATAAATTCACAGCTGAACCGCAAAGCTATTCCGCTTCACACGAACTTTTTGAGTCTTTGGGGATAAAACATAAACGCGTGTTTGAGCGCGTCTCAAAGCGCGTGTTTCAGGTGAGTGATTTTTTCAGCGGACACCCGGACAAACGCGAGCGCTGCTATAAAACGCTTATTCATCCCATGCCCGGCATAAACATCAAAATAAAAGGAAACAAAGCAATGCTCAGCCATAAAGGAAAATCAATAACGATTCGATTCAGCGGAGGCATCCTCGAAGCAATTCCTGACACGCATGTGAGAAATTTTGCCTACACAAAAGATGAAAAGAATCTTTGCATTATTAGAAACAGCATTTGCGCAAAAGGCCATCACGACTCGGCATTCACGATCGAAGCAAACTGAGCGCTTCAGGTCGCAGCTTCCCAATAATGCCGCAAAAACCGGCGTTCATGGCATCGGATAAATGAATATTCTGCCAAAGCGATGTGACACTATCAGCTCTTTTTTGCCGTCATTGTCAAAATCGACGATTCTCGGACAGGAAGTGGCTTCAAGCCCCATGTCGCTGACATCTTTTCCCATTTTCCACTTCAAAGGGAAATGGCCTCGCGGGCCATGCCAGCCGCCGCCATAGAGCTCTTCCCATATCTTGCTTTTGTCCTGCAATATTTCGCAATTTGTAAATTCAGGCTTGCCGGAACGACCGACATTCAAGAGTGCATAAACCTTTCCAAATCTGTTTCCGACAAGCAAATCTTTCAAGCCGTCATTGTTCAAATCCGCGAATTCAACTATCGAGCGCGGGCCTATAGTGAAATCTTTCCCAGCCACGTCAACAACCCTGCCCTGAGACAATGACGGAGCATTCCCGCTTCCTTTATTCATAAAAACATATACCCGGCCCAGCAAGTCGCCGCTGATCAAATCCAACTTGCCGTCACCGTCCCAATCCACCGCGCGCGGAGTTGAAAAACCGCCAACTCTAAGAAGTCTGCCGCCTGCTTTAAGAGCTTTCGGCTTTGCCAGCTTCGGCTTGTTTTTTGTCCCAATATTCTTGTAAAAATATATAAGTCCCGCATAGTTGCCCACAAGCAAATCAAGCTTGCCGTCATTGTCCCAGTCAACAATCTCAGGAGATGCGTTCCCCAAATATTCGGTGATAAATTCCAAGCCGGAATTATCCCAAAATACTTTCTCTTCTGATGAATGATCCTTAAAAGCTCCAGCGTCCATCATTACTCCTGAAACAAGCTCATAATGATCAAATCCAGGCTTCGCTTTCGCTCCCGCGCCGGGAAAGAATCTTATCTCAGGCCCTTCGCCTCCGGCTATAATATCGATTTTGCCATCTCCGTTCCAATCGCCAAAGCTGACCACCGGGTGAACCTTTGAAACAAGCTCAACCTCTTTTTGAGTCTTCAAAAGCCGCTCGTTCAGGAACACAGTTTGAGCTCCTTTTTTTTTGCCAGGAAACACTCTTGCTTCGCCATGATCATTGCCAACTATCAGATCAATGACGCCATCAGCGTTCCAATCTCCAAAATGAATATGCGAAAGCCTTCCGACAAACACATCCTTGCCGCCAGCCTGCAAATAATAATGCTCAGAAAATAGCGGGGCGTTATCAGTTCCTTTGTTTTCAAAAAAATAAACTTTGCCGCTTCTGGAGCCAAGAACAAGATCGCGCTTGCCGTCGCCGTTTATATCAAACATAGCGGGGTCTGGATACATATCCGGCGAGATGCTTGCAATCTTTACGGGAGCTTTAAAAAATGGCTCCGACTTTGTTCCTTTGTTCAGATGAAGATGAACCTTCCCTTCAATTTCTCCAGTGATAATATCAGGGAGTCCGTCCCTGTTCCAATCGACAACAAACGGGTAGACGTAATTGCCTACGTCCAGAACGCCGTTTTCAGTTTTAAATGTTGTGTATTTATGGTCATCGAAAACAAATTCGCCGGGATTCTTTCCTTCATTTGGAAGCATATAAGGCTTGCCATCATAAGAGCCAAAAACAATGTCCAGTTTTCCATCGCCATTCATGTCAGCAAAGTTCAATTTGGGATTAAACCTCACGGCAATATCTTTTCCAGTCGAAGATGATTTAAGTCTCTTCTCCTCACGATAAACGGGCTGTTTATTTGTTCCATGATTAATAAAAATATAGACAAAACCGTCATGATCCCCCAGCAACAGGTCCTTGATTCCGTCATTATTAAAGTCAATAAGATAAGGATACGACTTCAAACCCACTGTCAAAGTTTTATCCTTGAGATATCCTTTTGTCTCCCAAGCTGGCAAAGTTTTTTTCTTGGCAAGCGGGATTTTCGCCGCTTTATATTCTTTGGGAGTTCCCTTTATCCAAGCCATGCCATTCATTATGGACAAGGCCTCTTTAAGACGTTCTTTGTAAATACCCTCCCTGAAATACCGCGCTACGTTGAGCTTGAAGCATATCTCTTTTTCTATTTCATCCAAGTGCTCGGGAAGCTTATATCCATTAGCGCGCAACTCCTCAATAATCCCAAAAAGCCGCCATGCCGATTTGCATTCAATTTTGATTTTTTCGCTGCTCTTTGAAATTGCAGGATAAGGCAAAATATCAATTTCGTCTATTGACGGCTGCCATTTTCGCTCGGGATAAGATCTGAATATTTCCATCCTAACAAAACGAGTTTTAATTGGCTTAAAATCATGCGCCACTCCAAAATTCTTTCTGTTACTTTCAGCGCCGCAAATCAGAAAATTTTCTTTCGAAAATTCTCCAGTCAAACTTCCTGTAAAACGGTAATCCTCCGGGATGCGTTTATGATATGTGCCGCTTCGGTCGCCGCGCCATGCAATCCGGCTTATGTTTACTTCCTTCCCGAAATCAATTGCAATCCAACACGGGATTCGCTTAGGAACCCAGTATGTGGAGGCATTTCCGTCAAAGGCATTGTCAGGAGTGGAGTTCTTCTCCCACGAAGACGCATATGCCTTCAAATTCTGATATTTGCCCCTTTTTATAACAAAAGCCTTTTTCAAGGACGATGCCTGCGCAGAAATAAGTCCCGCGCAAACAAATGCAATCAAAAACAAAAAGCGAACCATATTATTCTCCAATCACTTTACGTTAAACTCTTTAGACGCACTCTTGCCGCTGACAATATCCGTCAACTTTATTCGCCATTTGCCACGCGCCGCATTCAAGGCCAATGGGATGCAGAATTCCCCAACCCCTGATTTTGTGACAATGTTGCCGCAATAATAAGGCAGAGCTATCCCTGACGGATCGACAACTTCAGCCCTTGCTATCTGATTTCCAGGCGCTCCGTCTGACACAATAATCTTAAATTCAAATTTTGCAACATCTCCCGTTCCAACTTCCAGAGGGCCTTTTACCGTCATCCCTTCAACTTTATAAGGAAACATTGCAAACACAGTTGCTTCGCCGGCCTTCAAGTTTGTTTTGACAAGCTTTTTAAATCCCATAAACTGCCTGTCCCTGACATTGTATATATAAGATTTTTGCGGGAATTCAATGGCAACATTCTCCTTGATTAAATGTTCCTGTTCGGAGGGGAATATATAATCTTTCAAGATGAAATAATATTTAATTTTTCCCGACTCATAAGGAACCACTTCCGTGTATGACTGCTCCACGCCGTCAGCGCTGATCTTAAGAGGCGGTCTTAAACCTGCGTCCAAGAAAATATCCTTCACTAGAGCTCTCAAATTGCGATCAATCGGCTGAGAGACAGGATCGATATGATTGCAATGATAATCGTACAGAAAATTAAGATAATACGCGACTCCGCTTCCTGTTTTTTTCCTGACAACAGCCGGAAAACTCTTTAAGCCAGAGAAGCTTGACGGAACAAACTCGGCAAGGGCCTCGCCTCCGTTCAATTTAAACTCTGGCCCGCTCAAAACAGACGTTATTGTTTTTCCTTTCAAAGATTTGTCTTTCACATTTTCAAGGATCACTTTCCCTGAAACAAAGTCATTTTTCATCATGCATCCTGAAACGCCAAGCAGATCATCAAGGCCGCCTGCCTTGCGCATTTTTCCATGCCAGTCAGCAACCGACGGGAGGTAATCGGCAATGACAAAGCCGCCGTTTTTAGCAAATCTTTTCACTTGCGCAATCTCATCATCGCCCATAGCCAAAGAATAAGGAAGTATTAAAACCTTCATGCCATTCTTTTCAAGGAAGCCTTCCTTTACTTGTTCCGGATGCACAAAGCGGCACTGCAAGCCTATATCCTGTATAAGCTTAAGCCACCCTGCCCGTGAGCGGTGAAAGGGGCCGCCCCATACTTGACTGCGTCCCAATCTAAACTCGTTTATCCATGAGACAAACGCGCTCGACGGTGAATAATATATCCCTATTTTGCCTTGATCTCTTTTAGAATTCAAGAGAATCTGTCCAACTCCGGCGGTCAACTCGTTGATGAATTTTTTCCCATATATGCCCTTGTCGCTTATCGCTAGGTCTGGCGTGACAGCATAGCTTACTTTTGAAAAGATCAGGCCAGAGCATCCATTAAGCGCAGCTTTCCAGTTTAAATAATTTTGTCTCTTGCTTTTGAGCAGTCCCGTTGCCATCATCTTAAAACAATCAGAAAAGGATCTATGCACCTCCGCCTGGTTGCGAAGCATGGAATAAGGAAGCATTCCAGAAAAGACCTTCAATTGCTTGTGCCAGTCTATGCCCGTATATGCGCCCATCGGACGAGTCCCGCATGCGCCTACAAGAGCGCCTGGATCAACTTGACGAAGCGCTTTTATCTGCCTGACATAGGCTCCGGTGAAAACATCCTGCATAAAATGCCTATGATCACACCATGACGCATAATTCCCACATTTTAACGCCTGCTCTTTTGTCATAGGCAAAACATCATTCCATGACTTAAAGCTACTACTCCATTCGCAGTTTAGCGCATCTAAAGTAGCATATTTATTCTTTAGCCAAGTCCTGAATTCTGAAAGACATTGCGGGGCAAAGCAGAAATCTATAGGCTTGGCTTCATGAGTCAAAGTATTCTCATCGCCGATATGGTAAAGGACAGGCCTCTGTTTGTATACGTTCTCCACTATTTTACGCTGTTTTTTAAGAACCTTCTTAAGTTCCTTGCCCTCGGAATTGGTCAAACATGGGTTCCGAACAAGAAACTTGGAATCGCCGGTGCGATTATAATCCATAAGTTGCTTTGCCACGCGTTCAGCCACTTTGTGATTGTGTTTGTTTGCAAGAAAGGGCAAACCTGTCAAGACTTGCATATCTAAAGACCTGGAGCGCCCTTCAATGCCATTAAAGCCGCACTCCAACAGCCTGCGCCGTATATAGTCGTGTGTATAGTCAGGATGTTTTTCCAAATATTTCCAATTCCAAACAAAGCACCCGAATTCCTTCAGCTTTCTGTCAGGTATGTAAAAAACATAACCGCTGACGCGCTTGTCCATTTCGCGCTTGCCCTGATATAGTGAAGCCTCCGCCACAAAAGATCTCCATATTGGATTATGAAGCGGGATCTGAACCTCAGCGTAATTCGCCTGCTTTTTGACTGGAAAGCTGTTCTCGCCTATCACACGTCCCATGCGATCAACAAGTTTGATTTTTAAGCGACAGTCATCCGTAGCGGCTTTTCCGCTAAAAGAAACTCTTGCTTTGAAAACATCTCCCGGCGAATCAAAATATTCTTTTTCAGGTTTGATGTTGGAAATGGCAAGCGGTGTTTTCACATGGAATGTGGCAATTCCCCAGTTTGCGACTTTGCCGTTTTTCTTTATAATAATTTCCGCAAAATGAATGCCCTGATCCGGGAGTCCTTTGGGAAGCTGAAACTTCAATACAGAACTTTCTTCTTTTTTCATTCTGATTTTTTTGGACTCGGAAAAGACTGCTTTTGAAAATTTATCGCGAACAGACAAATGTACCTCGCATTCCCCTGCGCTGCTTTTGTTTATCATGGATATACTTACTGCAGCATCCTCTGCCTTGCTCCAGTCCATTTCGCAGGGAACAACAGCAATGGAGTCTATTTCTATCTCTGGATTCCGCCCGGAAGCCCAGTAAAGGCACTTGGTAATGAATGCAAAATAATAGTCCCAATACCTATATGAAGGAGATGAGGCAGCCGAAGGGATCATTCCGTTTTTGTCATAGCCAAGGACAACCACACGCCCTTTGCCATATTGATTGACTGCCAGAAAAGGCTTCTTGTCGGCAGTTGCCAAAACTTCGTTTTCAGTGTCAAAAACAGGCAGCTTTAATATATTAAAAGAGTCAAAAGGAGTTCCGCTTGTAAGAAAATGCTTTTTTTCAGAAACAACAGGAATGCCAGTTCTGGAAGAAACCTTGTCGCAACCATTCACCAGAGTTCCCTGCCATAATTTTGGAATTGCTTTCTGGGCAAATATAATCAAGCCTGTTCCCTTTTTTACTTTCTCAAGGATTTGCCTTTGAATCCCACCGTCAAGCAATGCGGTGCCTCTTTTATAGGGACTGATTTTGTGTTCGAGATCCCGTCCAATTATAATAACATCCAGATCCTGATCCAAAGCATTGCGCACTTTGTCAAGATATTCCCTGGGAGTGGGTCTTTCGGGATAAGTCCATTTATGGCGAATAAAAATGAGAGACATATGCTTTAAGTCAATTCGCTGAGAGAGTTCAACAACGTCGCGTTGATTGAAATAACGCAAAAGGAAAAGAGCCTTGATCTTTCCTCCATGCGTTGGCTTCGCCCATGCCGTATGAGGAGTTTTAAATTCTTCGCTCACATTAAAACCAGAGGTAGGAAGAAGTATTTGACATGCATCATATTTCTTTCCTGTTTTTTTATCAATCAACTCCGCTGTGATAAATTTATTTCCTCCGTATCCAGAAGAATATTCAAATGTAATCTCTTTAATCCCCTTCGGTGGCAATTTAAACTTAATTTCTTTTTTCACCTCGCCAACTTGAGGGTTAGAAAACTTAAAGACAAAAGCCGCGTCAATAGGCTTTTCTCCCGCATTGCTTGCCTGCGCGGCTATCTTTACTATCCCGTCTGATTCCGAAACAACACGGGCGCTGTCAATAAATCCTCCGCCATTAAACCACAGTCGGCCAAACTCCTTGGGATTGTGAAAACGGGTTCCCACCGAAATCCATGTGCTTGTCTCTCTATGCGGATTTTCTGCTCTTGTAAAGTTGGCCCCTATAATCAGGTCAGAAGACCACTTGACGTCCAAATCAGCCAAAGGCAGTTTTATTTCGGCAACCCAACGATCCTTGCTGCGCTTTACGGCTACTTTCAAACCTTTTGCATTCCATTTTGCGCTCTTAAAAACACTTCCGCTGTCACTAAGAACACATTTCTTGTCTGCATAGACTCCCAAAGAATTGACCTGAAACTGATAGTAAGTTTTCAAATCGTTGTTGGTGTCCATAAAAATCTCTATGCAATCATCGCCGTATATGACAGAATCATTCTTTTTTGCGGCGGCAATCACCGAATCCATCTTATTTTCCCAACAAATAAAAGCCATATATAAAGCGCCTTCAAAATAACCTATAAAGCCATCGGTTTTTTGTGTAAGCTTTTTCCCTTGATAATGCTTGAAATCACTAAAGGGCGTGGCGGCTTTCCATGCATCCCCAAGTTCACCGTTTATCTCAGGAGCTTTGTCCAATGCCTTTATCTGAAGACGCTTGGTTTTAAGGGGGGCAGGGAAATCCTTCGAAAAAACTAAAGAATTAAATCCCAGGAATAATAGAAGTATGATAGTTGAGTTTGCAATCTTGATGGTCATTGAGTATTCCTCTTTTATTTTATTTTATTGTCTTTGATCCCAAAGTCCCGGTTCGACGATCCAGCCGGGCAAGGGCCATTTCCGGGAGCCAGCGTGCCCATCGATATACACGATATTAACATTATTTAAATGACGGGCTTTGTCTATGTTGTAAGCCAAAGCATTGCGCCCGTGCACATAAGCAAAGGCGGTATTTACGCTTTCTTTGTAAGAATCGGCAAGCAAAATAGTCAAGGAAGGGGTCTTCAACGTGGTCAATCTTCTGGGGCCATTCGTCAAGGTGGAAGAGTCCAGATTTCGACCATAGCTGTCAAGCATGGCTCCATTCGCAACAGGGGTTTTATCACTTGGACAAACTGTAAGAACAGCCCTACTATTTAATTTGTAAGGAAAATATTCAAGTGTTTGAGACATATATCTGAACCAATAAGCGTTGTTTTGCGGGAATTGATAATACGGCAAATATCCGTTGTAATCAGAGGCGTATTCCATGTGAGAAAGTCCCAATTGCTTTAAGTTGGCAGTGCAATTTATCTTCTTTGCCTGCTCCCTTGCCTGACGCAACGCAGGCAATAGCATAGATGCTAAAATTGCTATAATAGCAATCACAACGAGCAATTCGATGAGTGTAAAATACAAGGATCTCCCATTTTTCATCTTATTCATATCTGCCGCCTTTCCAACCATTTATTAACATTGCTCCAGCACGCACTCCCATAAATAATCAGTGCGAGTTGGATGGTCCGTCTCTCCCACATATATTTTATTGCCCACAATTTCGATGTCATGTGTGCGAAAGCATTTATCTTCACCATCGGCTATATCTCCAAGAACGTCAAACCTTCGAGCCTCGCGGTCATAAGTGGCTATCTGACAATTGTCATCATCGCCGCCGGACATGTAAAGCAAGCCGTCATCGGCAAGAGCCAGTCCAGGGAGCCTGGTCGATGAAAATGGCTTGCCAAGAAATTCAACGGCTGCATTTTTGGGGTTCAGTTTGTAAAGTGAGCCAAGATCGGTAGCCACATACATAAAGCCGTCCTTGCCATTGACCATGCAGTCAATAGGCCCCGCGTTCCGATACATCATATTCCCGCCTTTTTCAGGAAAGCCATGATTAAAAAACTCCACCTTGTTCTCCACTGGATCATAACGAAAAAGCTTATGCAAAGCGCTCCATGTCCCCCAATATCCGCCCTCGTCGTCAATCGCCGAAATGTGGCTAATGCTGTCCATGAACTGACGGTAAACCACTTTATTTTTTTCTATCGAGTAGGCAAAAAAGTCGAAAACAGGATAAGTGAATCCGTAAATCATGCCGCGCTTGCTGTCCAGAGATATAGTCTGAATATAGTCATGCTCTTTGGGGATGCAAAGCAACTCATACTCCTCCTTTTCAGGGTCATAGCGAAAGACCTTTCCGCCGGGCCCTTCGAGGCGCTTCTCTGGCCCATGCAAACAGCTTGTGGCTCCGTAAAATTTGCCGTCGTCGCCAAGCTCCAGGCCGCGATGTATCTTTATGTCAAACTTCTCTCCGAAATTCTGATAGCGCAAAGACTTGAACTCCCCTGTTTCAAGATTAAAAGTCCTTAAAAGGTCGTTTCCAAAATTAGTATTGCCGCAATAAAGAAGCCCATCTTGTGGACGATATTTCAAGCTAGTAAAGGCAAAGTAGCCTTCTTTAAAGTCCTGCTGCTCCGACAACTGCGCTGCCGAATCATCAACAACTCCACCCTGTTTTTTGACGAAAGGGCACACCATGTGTTTTTTTACCAATGCAACTTTTTTCATTTCTTGTCTTCCTTAATTTCAATTAGTTTTATGTCGTCAAAATAAGCTTTTCCCTGCTCCATCAGACGAAGAGTAACTATCGCCATAGGAGCTTTGGCTGTAAATGTTTTCTCAAAAAAAGTCCAGTCGGAATCATTTCTAAGGATACCTGCCCTGCATATGCATTTGGGAGCTATATACAAATCAACATACGACTTAGCTCTTAATTTTTCTGCCTTAATCCATCCGCTGAGCTTGTATTTGCTTCCCACCTTTACTGCAACTCTTTGAGTCAGTTGGCCCTGGGTGTCGCGCATCACACACTTGCTCTTTCCATCGCGCCTAGGCTCATCAATTATAATGGGTTTGGCAACCCTTCCCTTTTTGTCTCTGTATGGCCCCCAACTCCAGCAATTCAAGCCATTTCCAAAAGAGGAATTGATAAGCATATTGAAATTATCAACAGGTGTGAACACTGAAACAGGCTGCCATATTCCGCTGTTTCTGCCATGACCATCTACGCGCACGGTGAGGACATTTTGTCCAGTCACAACAAATCTAGACAAATCAAATTCGAAAGGCTCCTTCCAGCTTCCAGGCTTATATGGATGCCGGCCAGCCAATTGACCATTAACATACACATCAGCTTCAGCGTCAATGGCTCCAAAGCTTGCAAACACCCCTTGCCCCATCATTGTTCTAGGAATTTCAAAACTAACACGATACCAAGCGACTCCTCCGTAATTTTTATATTTCTTGGTTTTGTTCCAAAATGCAGGAACTCGCAGTTGTCCTGACTCGCAGTTGAGCCATTTTTTAGAGAACCATTTTTCTTTTATCCCCTGATTACTTTTGTCCAGACGAAATTCCCATTCCGACGGCAAGCGATAAGCGACCCTGTCGTTTCTCTTGCTGTATGACCTAAGATAGCGCTCTACAAGCTCAAGTTTCTTTTCCATTCGCGGCATATATCGGCCTGGATTGTCTCCCGGATTTCTTAGCCATCCGTAACCTATGGCATTGCTGTTTTTTTCAGATTTAATAAAAGCCAATTGCTTTTCAATAGATTTTTCAGCTTCTTTAAGATTTTTTTTAATCATATGAGGCGGCTGGATTTTATCGCCAAGTTTAAAATGATAGCTGACAGTGATGCCAGATTCAGCCAGCTTTTTAAAAGATTTCAAAATAGCGACATGGTTTTCAGTGAAGGTCAAAGCCGCTCTAAACATTTTTATTCTTTTCAGCGACTTCTCATCGTTTTCAGCCAATCTTTCAGCCTTGTCGAATGATTCCCGGCATTTATACAACACCCCGTCATTATACAAACGCAAAGCCTCATTGTCGGGAAAGTCCCCAAACCATGTTTTTTTGCCGGAAGCCCGCAGGCCGTTATTCCAGGCATTCTGCATTGTCTCAAAATACCGCTTCATCGCCAGAGCGGCTTTGCCAAAAAGCATCTCGCAGTATTCGTTCATGACTTTCTTTG
>CAZYVR010000018.1:0-6538 GCA_964651145.1 uncultured Victivallales bacterium
CGGCTCCAGAAAATTCTTTTGCCTATAAATATTCCAGGCCGAGGGATATTCTCAAAGATATCATAAGTATTGTTCAGGATAAAGAATCAGGGAAAAAATGGAAAGACACTTTAAATAAACATGTGGACTTTGAAAAATTGGACGCTGAAAGCATTGGCGAATATTTTGGCCCCTTGTTCAGCTCTTGCGAGTGGAGAAATGGACTTTTGATTTTTAATTTTAAGATGTGCAATCCGCAAGACGGAGAAGAAAGCCGATGAAAATATTTGGAAGCGCAATTGTAGCTATATTCATGCTTGCCGCATCTGCCAAATCAGTGGATGACAATGTGGGCTTTAAGGGAATGGAGGCTTATCGCTTTAAGCACGGAGCCTGGAACCTGAAGATTGCGGATTTTAACAATGACAAGCTTGAGGACATTGTTTTTATCAACAGCAAAGATTTCCGCATGGAAATCCTCATGCGCCGCAAAGAAGCGCAAAAAGGCGACGACGTCAAGCATTTGGAAAAGTATTTTAAAAACATGGGATTTGTCACAGAGCAGCGCGTTCTGGATTTTGACATGGGCGATTTGAACGGAGATGGCCGGGTTGATTTGGCCACTGTCGGCTATCCTTTGGGGATAAGGATATTTTTCCAGAAAGAAAACGGCTCATTTTCCGATTTCGTTGACGTATATTCCGGCAAAAATTCCAAATCAGCCAAAATCAGGCTGGTTGACATTGACAAAGACGGCAAGCCCGAAATAATGCTTGGGCGCAAAAACGAAATTCAAATATTCAAGCAAGCCGGTCCCCGCGCCTGGAAAGAGACAAAAAAAATGCCTCTCGCCACAGGCGAATGCCAATGCTTTGAACTGGCAGACTTGGACGGGGATTCCATAAAAGACCTGGTTTTGTTTTTTAGCGGAAACAAACTTCCTGTCAGAATAAAGAAAGGCCTTAAGAATGGTGGCTTCGGCTGGGAAATGCCTATTGATTTTCCGCCATTTTGCGCATATGATGTTGTGCGCGGCGACAAAAAATCTTCAGCAGATCTGGGGATTATTCTTAACAGCCAAAAAACTTTTCGCCAATATCGGCTCGAAAGCAAAAAGGAGGAATCTCTTTTAAGTTTGGATGCTGTTTCCGCAAAGAGGCTTCCATTGACCGGAACTTCCAGAGGAAACAAGCCTAGCTGGATTATAGCCGACCTCAACAGTGACGGATATGATGATTTTTGTGTTGCCGCCTCCAAATTGAGCCAGCTTCATATTTATTTCGGGAGCAAAACAGGATTTCCTTCTTCGCCGGAAAAGATCAACACGCTTTCGGACGTTGAAAAAATTGTGCTCGACAACGAAAAAAACATTATTGTTTATTCTTCAAAAGAAAAAGCTTTGGCGCGCCATGCCGCGGCCAATTACAAAGCCACGCCCGTAATATTGGACACTCCGGAAAATCCGCTTTCGGTGGCTGTGGCGGCTGACGGAACATATATTGTGGACAGGAACAAAAAGGAAAAGCGGACATTTCTCAGACGGATTGTCTGGGATGCGCGTGGAAAAATAAAAAGCTCCGAGTTCTGGCAAGTTGATTTAAAGAATCCTCCCAACAATTTGATTATGATCCAAATAGCTTCTGACATTCCGGGCGCGATTTTTTTCGTGCCTTACCAGTCGCCTGAACTTTTTGCATTGAAAGGGAAAAAGCTTGAAAAAATTAGCTCAGCCGGATTAAAGGGAATGTCCGCCATAAGATCGCCGCGGCTGTTTCTGAGCAAACCAGGGCAGATGTTTATTTGTAACAAAAATATTGCGCGTTGTTTTCAATGGGGCAAAGACGAGTGCCGCATGAAGGAGCAATTTAATCTCGCCAGCGCGTCTTCGCTGCTTTCAGGCTTTTGTTTTTATCCCGCCCCGGACGGCAAGCCGGGAATTATGTTTTTTGATTCATCCGCAAACGACCTTGCGTGGTTTCCTTTAAAAGCTGAAGGCGAAGCGCTCAAAGCCAAAAAGATACACTTGAAAGGGGCGTTTAAAAACTTGAAGGGAATGGGCTCGTTCAAGACTGACAATGGCTATGGGCTTTTGCTTGTGGGGCAAAGCGATGTGGCGGCCATTTATCCTAAGCCCGACAACTTTTATCCCAAAAAGCTTGCCGAATACACAGCCCGAACCGAAGAGGCTTCATTCTGGGATTTTCGAAATGTGTTGATGGGCAAGGACAAATTTCCGGCCATCGCCATTTTGGACCAATTGAATCGTTCCTGCGAGTTTATTCGTCTTAAAGACGATGTGCTCAAGCATGTTATAAGCATTGAAATTTTTAAAAAGAGAGACGGCTTCAACAAAAAAAGAAACATTTATGAGCCCCACGATATTGCCTCGGGCGATATTAATGGAGACGGCATAGAGGACTTGGCTCTTCTTGTGCATGATCGCCTCCTTATTTATTTGGGTGAATAACTTTTTTTCTTTTTGCCAATTCTATTTATCTTATGTGCGGAATACTTGTAAATATAAGTGAAGAACAAATCAGGCCTGATCATCCGGCTTTGGAGATAATCAAGCATCGCGGCCCCGATGATTTCGGGGCGGAAAATTTTGACCTCGGAGCCTGGAATCTTGGACTGGGGCACAGGCGCCTGTCTATTATCGATCTTTCCGAAAAGGGAAAACAGCCAATGTCCTGGCAGGACGGCGACTATTGGATAACCTATAATGGCGAGATTTATAATTATCTGGAAATAAAAAAAGAGCTTTCGGACACCGGTTTCAGCTTTAAGTCCGGCTCCGACACGGAAATCCTTCTGGCCGCCTATAGCAGATGGGGGCGCAAGTGCCTGGACAAGTTCAACGGCATGTTTGCGTTCTGCATTTTTGACAGGCGCGAAAACAAGCTTTTTCTTGCGCGCGACAGGATGGGCATCAAGCCGCTTTATTATCATAACGCCCCGACGGGATTCAGGGTTGTTTCCGAAATAAAGCAGCTGACCGTGTTCAAAGATTTCAAGCCGCAGGCAAACAGGGAAAAACTTTATCACTTTTTGAATACCGGCGACTTTGATTTTGACACCGAAACCATGTGGAAGGGAGTTCTTGAGCTTCCGCCCGCTCATATGATGGAAATCAAGCTCGATTCCTGGAAGCCGGGGGACGCTTTGAGCCCGGAGCGTTGGTATAGCTTGCCAGCTAAAGCCGATCTGGACATCCCGTTTGAAGAGGCAGAGCTGGAATTCCGCCGCTTGCTTGACCAGTCAATAAAATTAAGGCTCAGAGCGGATGTGCCTGTCGGCTTTTTGCTTTCGGGCGGCCTGGACTCTTCAACTCTTGTGGGTCTGGCGCATCAATTGCCGCGCGAAAAAGGCGCGCATCTGAGAACTTATTCTTCCTGCTATGATGATAAATCCATAGACGAAAGAAAATTTATAAATGAGGTGGCAAAGTTCACCGGATCCGATTCCTGCCTTCACTTTCCAAAGCCTCAGGACATGGTTGACAATCTGGACAAGGTAATATGGAACAATGACCTTCCAATCCTTCATGGCTCGCCCATTCCTCATTGGCTTATTTACAAGCATATCAATGATGAAAACGACTCCAGAAAAGTAATCCTTGAAGGCCAGGGCGCGGACGAAATCCTTTGTGGCTACGGGGATTTTTATTGGGCTTTTTTCTTTGAGCAGCTCAAATTCGGCTCGCTAGGCTCGCTTGCGCGCCAATTCTGTTCTTTTCAAAAGCTCCATCATGAACAGTGGAA
Source organism: uncultured Victivallales bacterium (assembly GCA_964651145.1). GTDB lineage: Bacteria > Verrucomicrobiota > Lentisphaeria > Victivallales > GWF2-45-14 > CAZYVR01. The sequence continues at coordinate 3,741 of CAZYVR010000018.1, forward strand.
AATAATCATACGCAAATATTTGCGTTTGCGTTTCCCCGGCAGTGTGAAATACCCTGCCAATTCAATGCTTAACACCGGATTCCTTCTTGGAAACGCGCCAGTTCCGCCGATAGCGGTGAAGCGGGAAGAGCCAAATGTGGAGCTTCTCCATAGAAACAGGCTCTTGATTCTCAAGTATATCCTTCATAATGTGGACCGCAATTCAATGTCGCAGTCGCGCGAGACCCGCGTGCCGTTTCTTGACCACAACCTGGTGGAGTTTTGCCTGCGCCTGCCGTCCTCACACAAGATTCACAACGGACTTACAAAAAGAATTTTGAGGGAATCTGTAAAAGACGCGATTCCGGATGTAATTTACAAAAGACATGACAAGCAGGGATATTCCAGCCCGGTCAAAAAATGGGCCGAGTCTGAATTGAAAAGCTTTTTCGTTGAAAATATGAAAGACGCCGCTTCTTTGCCATTTGTTAAAGAGGAGCGGTTTTTGCAGTCGTTTGACAGCTTTTCCAAAAAAGGCGGGTATTTTGACCCGGTCTGGTGGAGAATTGTCGCAATAAAAAGATGGATGGATTTATTTAAAGTGGAGCTATGAAAAAAACAGAAATAATTATATTCTCAAAAAACAGGACCCTTCAACTGAAGTCGCTTTTGCTTTCAATGAAGGAATATTTCGATTTGGACGAGGAAAAGGTAAGCATCCTTTACGTGGCCGACCCGGGCATAGATTACGGCCCCTTGATGAAGCAGTTCAAATGCAATTTTGTGAAGGAAACGGATTTTCTTAAGGATGTCAAAAATATTGTGAACAATTCCAGTTCAGAATACATAAGCTTTATGGTTGACGATTCAATTTTCAGAGACTATTTCAGTTGGGAAAAAGTTGAGGATCTTCTGGATTCTCGCAGTGACATAGACACGTTCACATTCAGAGTGGGCAATCACATTGAATGCGGCAAGCTGCCTGAGTTTGAGGAAATAGGCGATGACATGCTTGCCTGGGACACTTCCGAAGACCTTGGGCGCTACTGGAACTATTTTTGGGAATTGTGCAGTTCGGTGTACAGAAAAGACCTTGTCTTGAAATACCTCTCGAAATGCCGCGCCAAAAAGGAGACCTTTCCGAATCCCTTTGAATTTCACTATTACAGTTGCATGCCTTCCACAAATATTTCCGGCCTGGTGAAGCTTGTAAACAATATCCGCTTTGCCTTTAAGAAGAAGAGCAACAAACTTGCCTGCTTCAGAAACTCAAAAAGCATGACGCAGGGAGTCAACCTTGTGGCTGAGCTGAAAGTGGACAGGCAGGAGTTTTATTCCACGGAAGAACTTCACAAGAAAATGCTGGAAGGCTATGTGGCTGATTATAAACGTCTGCAATTTGCAGATTTGAAAGTTCCTCAGCCCGGGCCAAAATATTTCAAGCTGGTCAAGGAAAGCGAGATGATCAATGGCTGAAAAATTTAAGGAAGCATTCACCATACCTTATTTTTTAATGAGCTTGCGCGGAGAGTTTGACGCCTCTGAAGGACGCTCGTCTTTTGAGCGCGGAGAGTTGAAAGCTGTCTTTTCAGGCATGCATCCTGCGCCTGTTTGCAAGGAAAGCGAAAACTGTATTACCATGCTTGTCGGCGGGGCTCCTGTCCTTGGCAATGACATCGCGACAGAACACATTCTTGAGAAAATTGCCGGTAAGGAGCAAATAGACAAGGATTTCATAAGGAGCCTGAACGGGGAGTTCCTTATTGTCCATTTCAACAAAAAAAGCTCGAAGCTTGCGATTGTCAATGACCGCTTCACATCCGTTCCTTTGTATTATTGGAGCGACTCCAATTCAAAATCTTTTTACGCCACCCCTTATTTCAGCGATCTGTGGGAGTTCCTGAAAAAATCAGGAAACTTGAAAATAAACAATGATGCGTTTTTTGAGTTCCTGTGGCTCCAAAGGCTTTTGGGAACAAAAACTTATGACAAAAACGCGCGCTTTATGCCGGACGCTTCCATTTTGGAATTCGACGGCGAAAAAGTTTCACTGGAAAGGTACTGGAAGCGCAATTACGAAAAAAGCCGCCTTTCTTTAAGCGAGCATTCTCGCAGAATGGCGGAGCTGATAAAAAAATCCGTCAAAAACAAGACAAGCGACGACAAGCGATACGGGCATTTTTTGAGCGGCGGCATGGATTCAAGGTCGGTTTTGGCCGCTTTTGACGATAATGTGCCAGTGTGTTTTACCGCAACCGTTGGAGAAAATCGCGAACTTCAAAAGGCCAGAGAAATAGCCCATGCCAAAGGCGCGGAGCATGTTGCGCTCGAACTCGATCCAGAACATTACGGCAAAATCTGCAAGCCGTCGGTCAAAACCATAGGCGGGATGTACAATTACGACCATGGCTTGTTCTACGGCTATAATGACGTTGTTTGCGACAAAGTGGATGTTTCATTCCACGGTCACGGCTTCGATTATATGTTTCAGGGCATGTATATTCCCGGCAAAAATTTTGTTCTAGGCGGAAGAACTCTTTATTTGCGCAAAATATTTGAGCCTCCGGAAGACCTTGCGGGATTTTTTATTGACAACGCCTCATACCGGATAAAGCGCGCCGATGTCTGGGCTTATATAAGCGACAGCCGCCGCAAGGATTTAAAGGATTCTCAACGGGCGAGCGTTTCGGAAATATTGGAGCAGGGCAAAAAGTTGAGCTCGAGTCGTTTCGATCTGTGGGAATATCTGACCTTCCACTATATTTCACGGCATTACAGTTTTCCGAACCATGCGAGCATAGCCACTTTTGTCGAGCAGC
>CAZYVR010000018.1:6548-31310 GCA_964651145.1 uncultured Victivallales bacterium
CGATCTTTTTGATTTGTATCTGTCCCTGCCCGTGGAGCATCGCTTTAACGGAAAAATAGAAAAGAAATGCCTGAAAATCCTGGATGAACGCCTTGCTCGCATATGGAGCGCTAACACCAACCTGCCCGTAACCGCCTCATGCTGGACTCAAACCGCTTATCAGATTGCAGGATTCATTAAACGGCGTATATTTCCAGAGGAACAGAATCCGGAAGAATGGGCTGAAAGGACATGGCCCACGCGTGATTATGCATTGAGAAACCAGCAGATTTTGAAAGACGCTGTGAATGCTCTTTGCGTTTCGGATACTTTGGAACAGCTTGATTTTCTGGACATGGACAAGATAAGGGATGAATTTCCGCGCTGGCTGAATGGCGAGAATATAAACGGAATCAGCGGTGATCTGGTGCAGACAATCTTGACAATAGGAACTTTTTTGAGCCAATAAAATATTAGTTAATATAGAAGGAACAAGCATGCATATAATTGGAATAAACACAGGTCTAAACGCTTCCGCTGTCTTGATGAAGGACAATGAAGTCATATTCGGAATTCAGGAAGAGCGCGTTTCAAGAATTAAAAATCAGCCCGGCTATCCTACGCTCGCAATAAAAGCCATGCTTGAGCATTGCGGATTGACTATGGATGACATATACAAAGTTTTTATAGGCGGAAAAAATTCCAAAGTCCCGCAAAGCAGGCAGGACGACCTCAACAAGTTTCATAAGCGTTACGGCGAAATTAAAAAAGAATGGTTTGGCGAAACTGAAAACGTCATCGCCAAATTTGCCCAGAAAGGTCTACGCAAACTTGCTTCCATCGGCGGCGAGGCTCCTGAAAAGGAAAAATTTATCGAAGATTATCTGGAAGAAAACGGCATTCAGGACAAAGCCGAAAGATTTGATCATCATCTTTGTCACGCGGCTGCCGCATATTATGGACTGGCCAAAGAAAAAGATGAAAAATACCTTGTCTTCAGTCTCGACGGCGGCGGCGACGGACGCACCAGCGCGGTTTTTATGGGGCAAAACAACAAGCTTGAGGAAGTGGCTTCTTCCGATTCATTCTCGCCAGCCTGCCTTTATGCTCATATAACCTACATTCTTGGATTTCTCCCACATGAGCATGAATACAAATTGATGGGGCTCGCGCCTTACGCTCAGAGACAATACGCCGAAACAGCTCGCGATTTGCTTTACAATTTCATAGGCTTTGACGAGAAAAATCCGCTAGTGTTTACCAACACCGAAAAATATTCGGAAGTGCGCAATTCTCGCGGCGACGCCAAACAAAAACTTATAAAAGACTTGTTTCAGACGGTTCTCAACCTGAGATTTGACACCCTTTCCGCAGGACTCCAGATGCTTGCCGAGGAAGTGGCCGTAAAATGGATAAAAGCGGGAATAAAGCAGACTGGTGTAAAGAAAGTTCTGCTTTCCGGCGGCTTCTTTATGAATGTGAAGGCAAACAAGCTTATTGCAGAATTGCCCGAAGTGGAGTTTGTTAACTGCTTCCCCTCATGCGGCGATGAAACCAACGCATTCGGAGCGGCTTTCCTCGGATACGAAAGCATGAGGAAAGAAGGCTCGCCAGACATCAAGTTTGGCGATTTCTGCGTGGGAACAAGCGCTTCGTTCGACATTGAGGAAGCGAAGGAAAAATACAAAGATCAGGTGAACTTTAAGAAAGTCGACAATGTGAATGAAGAGGTTGTGGAGCTTCTGGCTGACCGCAACATTGTGGCGCGTTGTTCTGGCAGAATGGAGTTTGGAGCGCGCGCGCTCGGAAACAGGTCTATCCTCGCCTCCCCCGATGACATCAAAATCATCAACAAAATCAACGCCGCAATCAAAAAACGCGACTTCTGGATGCCTTTTGCCCCCGCAATGCTTGAGGAAAAAGCAGAAATTCTTATAGATATTCCTGACTCCATCAAAACAAGCTATTCGCCGTATATGATGTTCACTTTCCAGGCCAAGCCCGATATGTTTGACAAGATAATAGCGGGCATTCATCAGACCGACAAGACCGCGCGCGCTCAGCTTGTGAACACTGAAATATATCCCGACTTCTGTGAGATAATCTCCAAATTCTATGATAAGACCGGAATCCCGTCAGTTCTGAACACATCTTTCAATCTTCACGGCTTTCCGATAGTTCTCGGAGCCATGGACGCGGTGGATGTCTACCTTAATTCCGCGCTGGATGTGCTTGTCGTTGACGATTGGATAATTACGCGGAAATAATGAAAACAGCCTTTTTGATACCGCAGTTTTACCCGCATATCGGAGGCGCTGAGATTTGCGCTCACAATGTATGCGTGTCTCTGCTTAAAGCCGGCCATGAGCCGGTGGTTGTGACGACAAGCCCGCCTCCTGAAAAACAGCCGGAACTTGGCTATGAGGTCGTGTATTTGTCAAAATATACCGGCGGCTTGTTCCGACGCGCCTCCGGCATTGGCAAATTTTATCTCCAGCATTGCCTGGCGGCTCTCCAGAAAAAGCATGACTTTGATATCTGGCAGGTTATCATGGGCTATCCTCTCGGCGCTTATGCCGTTGATTTTTTCAAGAAAAAGAATATTCCCTGTGTCCTTCGCTGTTGCGGAGACGATATACAAAAATATCCTGAAATAGCTTACGGTTCGAGGCTGGACAAGCGTGTTGACGAGCTTGTGACGGAGAAATATCCGCTTTTTGACGGCATGATTGCGCTTACTAAGAGCGTTAAACATGAATATGCTAAGCTTGGAATAGAGGACTCCAAAATTAGGATTATCCCCAATGGCGTCAATTGTGAAAAGTTTAAATCCCGCAAAAATGAGTCTGCAAGAGCAAAAGTCCGTGCAGAGCTGGGGATAAATGACGGAGCAGCTCTGATATTGACGGTTGGCAGGTATCATCCCAAAAAAGGCTATGACCTTATTCCGTCAATTGCCCGTGAACTCAAAGGCAAAGGGTTTGATTTTAAATGGGTTATAGTCGGCAAACAAAGCGGCGAGATCATTGGCAAATTTCCTGAATGTGACGAGCTTGGAATTCAGGCCGTGGAAAAATTTGCGTTTACGGGCGGCGATGTGTTCAGTCTGCCTTCAGAGGGATTGATAGACCTTTATTGTTCCGCAGATATTTTTGTGCTTCCGACTTTGATGGAAACTTTTGGAATGGTGTTGGTGGAGGCAATGGCGGCGGGACTTCCGATTGTGACAACCGATGCGCCAGGCGTGAAGGATGTTGTTGACCACAAGAAAAACGGGCTGAAAGCTCCGGCTGGCGATGCAAAGGCAATTGCGGAATTGATTGCCGGAATATTGAGAAATAAGACTCTTGCGGAAAATCTTTCAAAGACAGCCCTTGCCGAAGCCTCGAAAAGATATGACTGGAAAATAGTCACGGATTCATATATCGACTTTTACAGAGACATTATTAAAAAACAACAAATAGCTGACTGATCATGAAAAATATTGTTTGTTTGATAGGCCAGTTGGGCAATGGCGGAAGCGAAAGGCAGCTTGCGCTTTTTCTGAAAAAACTCGACAGAGAAAAATATAATCCAGTTGTTATCGTCACTTCCGTTTCAGGCGGCAGATGGGAAGATCACATTAAAAACGAGCTTTCTGTGCCTGTGCATTCTCTTGGTGACAAGCGGCATATATTTAAAATCCTGAAATATCGCTCCATATTGTCGGAGCTTAAGCCTTCAATTGTGTTGTGCTGGAGTTTTTTTGCAAATCCTTTATATTTGTTTTCATGGGGAACGCGATTTATAGGCGCGCTCCGCAATGGTTTGGATGTGCCGAAAAAGGAATTAAGCGGATTCCATTTTAAATTGGCGATGAAGCCCAAGCGTTTTGTGGTTAATTCTTCGCTTTTGGCAAGACAGCTTGCAGATGCCGGAATAGCTGAAAACAAAGTGTCCGTTATATATAACTTTTTTGAAATGAACAAGGATTTTGAGGACAAAGGCAAGAGGCTTGAAGCAAAACGACAAAAGCGGGCTGAATACAATATTCCCGAAGACGCCATTCTTGTGGTATGGGCCGCACGCGACAATCCTGTAAAAGGATTTCCGTTTTTTGTGGATGTGTTCGAGAAAACTCTGGAGTCGGTTCCGAATCTTCGCGGCTTTCTGGGCGGCAGCGGGAGCTTGAGCGTCAAGGACGAAATTGCCAAAAGGGGGCTTCAGGACAAAATAACAATAGCGGGCGATATAAAGAACATTCGTCTGATGTTGCCGATTGCCGACATATTTTTTCTGCCGTCATTGGCTGAAGGAATGCCAAATATTTTTCTGGAGGCAATTGACGCCGGATGCGGCGTCCTAGCCACCGATGTGGGCGGAATAAGGGATATTTACAGCGTTTTGGATGAGGAAACAAGAAGGAAGCTGCTTATTGAGCAAAGAGATGTTGAGGAAGCTTCCGGAAAATTGAAAAATCTTTGCGTTGACGCGGAATTCAGGAGCGGCGCGACTGAAAAACTTAAGCGGAAGCTTTATGAAATGAGTCCCACAAGAATAATGGATAAGTTCTACAATTTGTTTCCGCGCTGAATAAGTCGATGTCGCCGCAGAGCAAATTCTGTTGCTTCGCTAATGCTGGCAACGGGAAATTCGTCACAGACGTGTTATATTATTGGCTTTATTGAATATACAGATAATTATTGATTAATAACCTAAACTAAGGTGTTGTTTTATGAAGAAAGCATTGGTTACAGGAATAACCGGACAGGATGGCTCATATTTGTCAGAGTTTTTGCTTGCAAAAGGCTATGAGGTGCATGGGATAATCAGACGCTCCAGCTCATTTAACACAAGCAGAGTCGAGCATTTGTTTAAAGATCCGCACAATCCTAAAGCCAAGTTGTTTTTGCATTATGGCGATTTGAGCGATTCGAGCAATCTCAGGAGAGTTCTTGAACAGGTTGAGCCTTGCGAGGTGTACAATTTGGGAGCCCAGTCTCATGTAAGGGTTTCTTTCGACCAGCCGGAATATACTGTTGATGTCGATGCTCTTGGCGTTTTAAGACTTTTGGAGGCCATTCGCGACTACCAGGGAAGAACTCGAAAAACGGTTAAATTTTATCAGGCAGGTTCTTCGGAGATGTTCGGCAAAGTGGAAGAGGTTCCCCAAAGAGAAACAACTCCGTTTCATCCACGTAGCCCGTATGCCTGCGCCAAAGTGTATTCTTATTGGCAGACATTGAATTATCGCGAAGCCTACAACATGTTTGCTCTTACAGGAATATTATTCAATCACGAGAGCCCAAGGCGCGGCGAAACTTTTGTCACGCGGAAAATTACCCGCGCAGCCACAAGGATAAAGCTGGGCCTTCAGGACAAACTTTTTCTGGGCAACCTTGACGCCAAGCGCGACTGGGGCTTTGCCGGCGACTATGTCGAGGCTATGTGGATGATGATGCAGGCGGATGAGCCTGATGATTATGTCGTAGCGACCGGGAAAACATATTCTGTCAAAGAGTTTCTTGAAGAAACATTTTCCGCGCTTGATTTGGATTGGAATAATTATGTTGAAACTGATGAACGCTACATCCGGCCTTCCGAGGTCGATCTTCTTCTTGGCGACCCCTCCAAGGCGAATAAAGAACTGGGCTGGTCGGCTAAAACTGATTTTAAAAGCCTTGTGGCAATGATGGTCAAAGGCGATATGCTTCTTGCGGAAAAAGAGAAAGCCGTAGCGCATATAAAGTGACAGGGAAGGCGGAAACGTGGAAAAGAACGATAAAATATATATAGCCGGACACAGAGGCATGGTTGGAGCGGCGATTCTCCGCCTTCTGGAAAAAGAAGGCTATGAAAACCTGATAGTAAGAACACATGCAGAGCTGGATTTGATTGACCAGCGGAAAGTTTCTGACTTTTTCAGAAAAGAAAAGCCGGAAATTGTGATACTTGCCGCCGCCAGAGTGGGTGGAATAAAAGCCAATATGACTTTCCCAGGTGATTTTCTTTATGAAAATCTCATGATTCAGAATAATGTGATTCATGAAGCCGCGGTCAATGGCGCGAAGCAACTATGCTTTTTGGGAAGCTCCTGCGTCTACCCGAGAGAATGCCCGCAGCCGATGAAGGAGGAATTTCTTCTGACCGGACCCTTTGAGCCCACCAATGAAGGATATGCAGTCGCCAAGCTTGCCGGATACAAAATGTGCGAGCTTTACAGCCAGCAGCATGGTTTTAAATCCGTGTCGCTGATGCCATGCAATTTGTATGGGCCGAACGATCACTTTGATTTAGAAAAAAGCCATGTAATGTCGGCATTGACAAAAAGATTTACAGACGCGATTGATGAAGGAAAAGATGAGATAACTCTTTGGGGCACGGGCTCGGCAAAACGTGAATTTATGCACGTGGACGATGCGGCGGCCGCAACCTTGTTTTTTATGAGAAAAGGCTTTTCATCGGAGTTTGTCAACGTTGGCCCTGGCAAAGACATTTCCATTAAGGAGCTTGCTGAAAAAATAGCGGGGATGACAGGCTTTAACGGCTCTATTTGCTGGGATCATTCCAAGCCTGACGGGATGCCCCGTAAATGTCTTGACACAAGCAAGATGAAAGATTTTGGATTTGCCCCTTCAATCCCGCTTGAAGATGGGATAAGGCAAATGATAGAAATTTACAGAGGCTTGAAAAAAGCCGGCAAAAATTGAGGATAAAATTGATATGATACCTTTAATGAAAAATGCTTTTTCAAATGAGCAGGAAACCAAAGAAAAACTGGCTGAATTCATTGTCAAAGCCGACCGCTTGAGTATGGGGGAGGAATGCGCCAAATTTGAAAATGAATTTGCCGCTTTTCAGGGACAGAAAGAGGCAATACTTTTTAACAGCGGCGGCAGCGCGAATCTGGCAATATTTCAGACATTGAAAAATCTTGGCCTCTTGAAAGAAGGCGACAATGTTGGATTTTCAGCCTTGACCTGGTCCACTAATATTATGCCCATTATACAGTTGGGCTTAAAGCCGGTTGCCGTGGACTGCGCTCCGCAAACACTGAATATTATGTCTGAAACATTGGAGCAAAGACTGGAAGAAGTCGAGCTGAAGGCTTTGTTCGTCACCAATGTGCTGGGACTGGCCGGAGACTTGGACAAGATACGGGAAATTTGTGAAAACAGGGGCATTATTCTTCTGGAAGACAATTGCGAGGCGCTTGGAACGGAGTTGTCGCAGGGCAAGACCGGAACCTTCGGAAAAATGGCAAGCTTTTCATTTTTTGTGGCGCACCATATGTCAACCATTGAAGGCGGGATGATTTGCACAGACGACTCCGAATGCGCTGAAATGCTGAGGATAGTTCGGGCAAACGGATGGGACCGGAACCTTACTTCCGCACAACAGCATAAATGGCGCAAAAAATATGGAATTGCTTCCGAATTTGACGCAAAGTACACTTTTTTCGACCTCGGCTACAATATTCGCCCCACTGAAATAACCGGTTTTCTGGGAAGGTGTCAACTGAAATTTCTTGAAGACAACATTCGAGCAAGGGAAAAAAATTATTTGCGGCTTGAAAAAAGCTTGAATAAAAACCCTGATTTTTTCAGCTTTGACCGCGATCATATCAAGCTGCTTTCAAACTTTGCGTTTCCAGTCCTTTGCAAAGATCCTGAAACCAAAGAGCGTTATATTTCGCAGTTTGCCGGAGCTGGAGTGGAAATAAGGCCTATGATTGCCGGAAATATTCAGAAACAGCCTTTTTACAGCAAATATGTGCCGAAAAACTACGATTTGCCGGGCGCGGACAAAGCGCATGACTGCGGTTTTTATTTTGGAAATTATCCCGAGCTTACGGAAGCCGATATGCAAACTTTACAAAGCTGTCTTGAGTCGTATTAAAAACAAGCGCGGAGGGGTGAGATTATGAAAAGAGAAAAAAATTGTAAGTTGAATGCCCTGAAATGAATGCTGAATCAAAGCTGAAAATATTGTTTTTGGGAGATTTTAACAGCCCCAACACAAACTCATGGATAGAAGGCCTGATCGATGCCGGAGTGGAGGTGTTTAAAGCTTCCGCAAGGGCAAATGGCAATGACGACATTCATCCAATAGGGCCTGTCGGGTTTCCCGCCAGGATTCGCATGCTTATGGGTGGAAATGACGTTAAAAAGCTGATAGAAAAACTAAACCCAGACCTGATAATAGCTTACAGGGTTACCAGTTACGGCTACCTTGCCGCAAGGGCGTCGTTTCATCCGCTGGTCATTGGCGCGCAAAATGAACAGATAATATTTCTGAGAAAGCGTTCATGGTGGCGTGAAAAACTTCTCACATACTTTGCGCAATACGCCATCAAAAAGGCTGACCTTATACATGCGTGGAGCTCCAATGTGGCTGAAGGATTGAAAAAATTCGGAGCATCCGAAAATCAAATATTAGTTATGCATCGTGGCATAAGCGATGACATTTTTACTCCTCCCAAGACCCGCATTGTCGATTTGAAACGCCCCAAAATAGTGTCCACAAGGTCGCTCTATCCTGAATATAAAATTGACGATCTTCTCAAAGCCTTTAAAATTTTTTGCGCCAAATATCCGGACGCGCTTTTTACCATAATTGGCGAAGGCTCCGAAAAAGACGCCTTGAAAAAACTGGCAAAATCACTAGGCATATCTAAAAATGTTAAATTCACAGGCAAGTTAAAGCAGGCTGAAATAGCCATGATACTTGCTGATTCCGACATATACGTGTCACTGATAAGGACTGAGGGCCTTTCAAGCTCGCTTCTGGAGGCGTGTGCTTGCGGCGTTTTGCCGCTTGTGGCCGACATTCCCGCTTCCCGGGCAGTCGTGGAGCCTGACAAAAACGGAATGCTTATTCAAGACGGAACTATTGAAGACATTAGCCAGATTTTGTGCGATGCGTTTGAAAATATTGAGCTGAGAAAAAAATGCGCCGACTTGAATCCTGAAATAATTCGCAAAAAATTCAGCAGAAAAATCAATATTGAGCGCTTTGTTTCCAATTATCGCGAACTTGTTGAAAAATCGAAAGACCAGGTTTAGTATGTGTGGAATTGCATGTTTGATAGACGGCGGTGGGAATATGCCGCTGGAACAGTTTGAAGCTTTTGTGGACAGCGTTGCCCATCGCGGCCCCGACGGACGCGGCATTGCCGCGTTTAAAGGCGATTCGGGCCTTGCTCCGTCGAACGGCAAATTTTTGGCGGCTCTGGGCCATCGCAGGCTTTCAATCCTTGACCTTTCCGAAGCCGGGGCGCAGCCTATGGCATCCGCTTGCGGGAATTATTCAATAGTCTACAATGGAGAGATTTACAATTATATTGAGCTTCGCGAAGAGCTGAAAAAATGCGGGGCTGTTTTTGAGTCTTCCTGCGACACGGAAGTCGTGTTGCGGGCATATGAAATATGGGGAGAAAAATGCCTGAGCCGTTTTAACGGCATGTGGGCTTTTGCCATCCTTGACCGCAGGAAGAGGCAGATATTTCTGTCGCGCGATCGCATAGGCATCAAGCCGCTTTATTACTGGAAAAGCGGCGCGATTCTTGCCATGGCTTCTGAAATAAAACAGTTTTTCACTCTCGAATCTTTCAAAAGGGAAGCCAATTCGAGGGCATGCCTTTCTTATTTGGCCACAGGCTATGAGATTCCCCCGGAGACTTTCTTTAAAAATGTATATGTTTTTCCTCCGGCGTCATATGCCCTTATAAATGTGGACAACGCCAATGTCGACCCGCAAAAATTCTGGATTCCAGGTGATGTGTCCGAAGCTTTTTGCGACCCCCGCGAATTGACTGAAAAAATAAGAGACACATTTTCAAAAGCGGTCAAACTTAGAATGAGGTCTGATGTCCCGGTTGGCGGGTGTCTCTCCGGCGGATTGGATTCGTCCGCTATTTTTGTGGAAATGAAAGAGGCCAGCCCCGCTCAGAATTTTTCAGCCTTTTCGGCTTGTTTTGATGTGGCGTCCATTGACGAGCGCCCCTTTATGCAAAGCATTGTTGACAGAACACAGTCGCGGCACGAGCAGATATTCCCGAATTCAAAAGAGCTTGCGGAGGATTTTGACAGCTTCATAAGGCAGCACGACGAGCCGGTCGGGAGCATCAGCATGTACGCGCAATATTGCGTGATGAAAGCCGCAAGACAAAGCAATGTTCCCGTTTTGCTTGACGGTCAGGGAGGCGACGAATTGTTTTCCGGCTATTGGCCCTCTTACTTTTTGATGCTTAACGGACACAGGAGAAACGGCTCCTTTGGAAGAACTCTCTCTCATTTGCTTGGAGCGGCGATGCCCTGGGGGAATTTTGACTTGATAAAAGAGGCGGCTGGCAATTTTGCGGAATACCGGAAAAGAGCGACAGGGCAGCTTTCATTTAAGATTAATGAAAAACACAATGACTTGTTGAATGAGCTTCAGTCATGCTCGTGGCATAAAACCGCTCAGGGCTTGTCCGCGGCCGAATACAGAAAAGCTGAAATTTTAAAAATTCATCTTCCGCGCCTGCTTAAGTGGGAAGACAGGAATTCAATGGCGTTTTCTATAGAGTCCAGAGTTCCTTTTCTGGACATTAATTTGGTGGAGCTTCTGCTTTCGGCCAAGCCGGAAATGAATATGAAAAATGGATGGACTAAATATCTTTTCAGAAAAGCAATGAATGGCAGGCTTCCTGACAATATTTGCTGGCGCCGAGACAAAAAAGGCTTTGAGACACCGCAAAAATTGTGGATGAGCAAGGGCTCTTTTCATGAGTCCCTTTTGGATTGGACCAGGGAGAAGGAACATCCGGCTTCAGAGTATGTGTCAACTAATTTTGCCGATATTCGCGCTTCGCTTGAGAATGGAAACTTCAATCCTGTTTCCGTGTTCAGGCTTTTTTGCATGGACTACTGGCTTAAAAACATTGTTATGCAATAAGGGAACAAATGAAAACAGTAATACTCACTCAATATTATCCGCCTGAACATGGGGCTCCGCAAAATCGCCTTCACGACATGGCGCGGCGCTGGGTTGAAGCCGGAGAGGATGTCACAGTCCTTGCGGCAATGCCGAATTATCCGAGAGGAGAGGTTTTTCCTGAATATCGCGGAAAATTCACCAGTTCAGAAGAAATAGAGGGAGTTAAAGTTATTCGCTCGGCTATTTTCGTGTCAAAGAAGAAATCAACCATTCCGCAATTGGCTGTATATTTTTCATTTGTGTTCTCTTCGATTATTGTCGGAATCTTCAGGCTTGGAAAGGCTGATATTCTTATATGTGAAAGCCCGCCTCTCTTTCTGGGTTTTTCGGCGCTTGTCTTAAAATTCTTCACAAGGGCAAAGCTTGTCATGAACATCAGCGACCTCTGGCCGGAAAGCGCCGTTCAGCTTGGCATTATTGGCCCGGGACCCGCATTGAGCGCGCTTGAATGGTTTGAAAGGCGGCTTTATAAGAGTTCGGCTATGGTATCGTGCCAAACTGACGGCATTGTGAGCGGAGTTCGACGGTCTTTTGACGGAGCCAAAACTCTTCTTTTCCCGAATGGAGTCGATCTTGAAATGTTCAATCGCCATGAACGGGACGAAGTTTTGAAAAAAGAGATGGACTTGCCTGATGACTGTTTTATTGTTGGATATGGAGGGAATCATGGCCGCTCTCAGGCATTGAGCCAGGTTCTTGAGGCGGCTGCGCTGTTGAAAAACGAGAAAATCTTCTTTGCATTGTTTGGAGACGGGCCGGAGAAAAAAGAGCTTCAGGAGAAGAGCGCTCAGATGGGTCTTGAGAACGTCGGCTTTTATCCGTCACAACCCCGTCAAAAGATGTCTCAGCTTCAATCTTTATGGGATGTGGCTTTGGCTCCATTGAAGAATATTGCTATATTTGACGGCGCGCGTCCGTCAAAAATGTTTGAGCTTATGGCTGGAGAAATACCTTTTATTTTTTGTGGCAAAGGCGAGGGAGCCGACATTGCCGCCGAAAGCGGCTGCGCAAAAGTTGTTCCGCCTGAATCTCCCGGAGAATTGGCGGAAACTGTAAAGGGAATAGCTTCTCTTACAGCAGAAGAGAGAAGAGAAATGGGCCGAAAAGGAAGGGAATTTGTTGCAGAAAATTTTGATAGAAGCAAATTAGCCGGAATATTTCTTGAAAAACTGAAAGGAATTATTGAAAAAAACTGATGAATATTTATTCTCCATTGCATCCTGCGGCATTTTTCATGATTCAGAGGCGCCAGCGTCTGATAAGAAAAATCTTTGCCGAGTCATTTCCTGAAAATATGAAGGATGTTTCCTTGCTTGAGATTGGCTGCGGCGGCGGACAGTGGCTTGCGGAATTTCAGGCATTTGGGCTGCGCGCGGCAAACATGTCAGGAATCGAGATTGACGAGTCTCGCGCGGAGAGCGCAAAGCAGAGGATCGAATCCGCCGACATAAGAGTGGGCAATGCCGCGGAATTGCCATGGGAGGACAATTCCTTTGACATAGTTTTTCAGTCCACAGTTTTCACTTCAGTGCTTGACGAAGACACACGGTTTAAAATAGCGTCGGAAATGAAAAGAGTGTGCAAAGATTCTGGTTTTATCCTCTGGTACGATTTTGTCTACAACAATCCTCGCAATCCCAATGTGCGCGGAGTGTCTAAAAAGGAAGTTAAAAAGCTTTTTGCCCCGCATCAATGTGAGTTTCAGAGTGTCACTTTGGCTCCGCCGTTGGCTCGCGCTATAGCTCCCGTTTCCTCTTTGGCGGCTGACTTTGCGGAGGCTTGTTTTCCTTTTTTCAGAACTCATTTGATTGCAAAAATCACCTCTGGAAGCTAAATTCCAGTATGACAGACTCAAATAAACAATATATGATTTCACTTTCGGTTCCGTGTTTGAATGGAAACGAGAAAAAATATGTAAACGAGTGTCTTGACACCAATTGGATTTCCTCTCTTGGGCGTTTTGTGCCTGAATTTGAGAGAAATTTTGCGGAATATGTCGGAGCCGGACACGCCGTTGCCTTGTCCAGCGGCACTGCCGCTTTGCATTTGTCGCTGATTGCTTCTGGCATAAAGGCCGATGACGAGGTATTTGTGCCCTCCCTCACCTTTATTGCGTCCGCCAATTCAGTCAGATATGTTGGAGCTTATCCTGTTTTTATTGACAGCGACCGTGAAAATCTGGGGCTGTCTTTAAGGGCTCTTGAAAATTTTATTGAAGAGAACTGCGAATTTTCGGATGGCAAATTGATGAACAAAAAAACATCTCGCATAATCCGCGGACTTCTGCCTGTGCATATTTGCGGCAGTTTATGCAGGATGGATGAGCTGACGGCGTTTGCCGGGAAATACAATTTGGCCCTTATTGAAGACGCCGCCGAAGCTGCGGGATGCTTTTATAAAGGCAAGCACGCCGGAACTTTCGCCAAGCTTGGCTGTTTCAGTTTCAACGGAAATAAAACCATGACCACTGGCGGAGGCGGAATGGTTGTTTGTGATGATGAAATGCTGGCAGACAGAATAAGACACTTGTCCACTCAAGCCAAAAGCGACAATTTCTTTTATTCTCACGATGAAATAGGCTATAATTACCGGATGACCAACATACAAGCGGCGATTGGGCTGGCCCAACTGGAGCATATTGACAAAATGATTGAAAGAAAATGCCAGATCCATTCATTTTACAAAAAAGAATTTGAAAACATGAAAGAAATTGCGCTGTTTTGCGAAGAGAAAGACTGTCGCTCCAATCACTGGTTTGCCTTGCTTTTTGTGCCGCCGGAAAAGAGGGACAAATTTTTCAGCCACATGGAAAGCAGACAAATTCAGACTCGTCCGCTTTGGAAGTTGAATCACCTTCATCCAATGTTTGAGAATTGTTGTTCGCGCGGAGAAACTTCCACAAGCGAGCGTCTGTGCAGCTCGACTGTGTGCATGCCATGCCATGCCGGAATGAGCGACAGTGATTCAGCGCGTGTGGCTTCTGCAACCAAAGAGTTTTTTAATTAGTTATTATGCTGTTCACTAGTTATACATTTTTTATTTTCATCGTCATTTATCTGGCGTTTTATTGTGTTTTCCGGAAACACAACACTTTGCTGAAAATTATGACGCTCATAGCAAGTTATATATTTTACAGTTGGGCGTATCCTCCTTATATTCTATTGCTTGCCGTAAGCACATATGTGGATTTCTGGTGCGGCAGAAAATTGTATTTTGCCGAATCTTCTGGAAAGAGAAAAGCATATCTTGTCATCAGCATTTTGACTAATCTTGGCATTCTGGGCTTTTTTAAGTATTTTGACTTTTTTATTGACCAGCTTGAAGTTATATACGGAAATGAGATAATGGCCACGGCAGGCATTATGCTTCCGGTTGGAGTATCCTTTTATACTTTTCAGAGCATGTCATACACAATAGATGTGTACAGAAAAAAAATACCATATGAAAAAAGTTTTCTGGATTTTGCGGTTTATGTGTCTTTTTTCCCTCAGCTTGTGGCCGGTCCGATTATCTTTGCGCGGGATTTCCTCAAGCAGCTGAAATCCAGTCCCGTAACGACATGGGACACATTTTACAGGGGCATCCTTCTTGTTCTGTTCGGCTATTTCCTTAAGACTGTAATTGCCGATGGAGTTGGCAATGGTGTTGACGCTTTTTTTGACTGTCCTTCCGGATTTTCTTCTTTGGAGGCCCTGTACTATTGTTATTGTTATGCCTTCCAGATATTTGGAGATTTTGCTGGCTATTCGTATATAGCCATCGGAATAGCCAGAGTTTTGGGCTATGAACTGCCCAAGAATTTTGATTACCCTTATCTTGCCACGTCTCTGACCGATTTTTGGCACAGATGGCATATTTCTCTTTCCACATGGCTCAAGGAATATCTTTATTTTTCTATTGGCGGCAATAGAAAAGGCCCTGCAAGGACGCATCTAAATCTGTTGGTCACAATGCTTTTGGGTGGTCTTTGGCACGGAGCCAGCTGGAACTTTGTTATTTGGGGCGGCATTCATGGCAGCGGTCTTATAGTTGAAAAGCAAATGATGAAACTTTTCCCGGCGTTTTACAAGTCTGAAAATGTGCTGGTGAAGTTTGTGAGATTGTTCATTGTTTTTCATTTTGTCCTGTTTGCCTGGATATTTTTCAGGTCAGCCACTCTTGCTCAAGCCTTTAAAGTTCTTTCGGCTTTGTTTTCATCGTTCAGCTTGAACGTCACATTGGAGTCCAAGCCTATTTTTGTCATGATAGTTGTTATTTACGCCCTTGCTGTTTTCAGAGAAAAAATCTACGATTTTATTTTGTGCAACAAGCTGGCTTATTCATTGACAATACTTCTTCTTACACATATGTGGCTGACAATGGGAGCCAATTCCAATGCCTTTATTTATTTTCAATTTTGAGGGAGCATGAAGAGATTTTTTAAAAATTTAAGCGTATTTTTGCCGACTTTGGCATTTTTGGCTATTGCTCAATTCAAGGAGGGATTGAGCAATCACGAGGATTTCAAAGAATGGTACAGAATGTCCGCTGTTTTGAACAAGGCAGCCGGGAACGGCTACAAAAAATCCGCATTGATTGTTGGCAATTCCGCCACGTACACAGGCATCAATCCGGATTTGATAAAAAATGGGAAACTGAAATATTTTAATTTTTCGCGCGGAGGCTCTTCTTCGCTTGAGCTTTTATTGTGGCTGCACAAGAATAATATTCACTCGGCGGAACTTTTGCCTGAGCTCAATTCGCGTGATTTTCAAAATAAATATATGGCTGATTTTGATATTTTGAAGACAGAAAGCGAAGACCCTTTTGATGTTTTAAAGGCTAAGCTGGAAATAGAGCTAAGGCGTTATTTTGAGAATGAATTTTCATTTTTAATGTATAGAGTTTCATTGATTGATTATGCGAAGGAAATCAAAAAATCGCATTCTTTAACACAATTTGTCAAATTCGCTTTTCTGCCGGAAAATATCAATCCATGGAAAAGAAAATTCCATGCAAGCGGATTTTATGAAGAACAAATTATTCTTTCCCGAAAAGAAATAGATGAAAATAAAAGAAAGTATGCCGAATACTATAAAGAGATAATGAATGAGAAGAAAAACTATGCGTCAAAATCGTCTGAAATTATGGGAGAACTGGTTGGCAATTTCACAAAAAACGGCAGCCGCGTCACCTTTTTAAGGCTTCCTAAAGATGGGGCGATTATCGATATTGAAAATAAATTGACAAAAGATTATTACACACAATGTTTAAAGTTGGCTCAGGGCAATAAAAAAATCAATTATATTGATTTGTCCAAGCCTGATGATATAAAAAAATATTCTTATGATTTAGTTGACGGGGTTCATTGGTCTGCCAAAGGAGCCGCAAAAATCTCAAAGGAAATAAACTCCCGCTTGAAATGAAATAGCAGAAATTTGGCTTATTCCGCTGTTTTCCTCATCCCTGCTTGCCGCTCCAGCGCCATTGCATGGAAAAATCATTGAAGAATACAAAAAACAAAAGTATATTTTGCAGAAGCTGTTAAATTCAATGCCGTAGGACAATTGCCCGCGCTGGTCAGATGCCCTTATTTTTTAAAGAATAAATTGAACTTTGTTAAGAACTGCGTTGTCTAAGCGCTATAAAGGACTGAATGCTCAAAGAGAAGAATAAAGACTTTGAATTGATAGAAGCTTTCAAGGCAGGGAAAGTGGAAGTGTTCGATGAGTTGATAGGGTTGCATGCGTCTAAGTTGTATCAGACTGCTTATGGGCTTTTGTCTAACAGAGAGGATGCCGAAGAGGTTGTTCAGGATGCTTTTGTGAGAGCTTATAAGGCATTGGGCGGTTTTCGCGGAGATGCCAGCTTTGAGACATGGATATACAGGATAGTGGTTAATTTATCGAGGAACAAGTATCAGTGGAACAGGCGGCGCGGAGCGGAATTAAACGTAAGCATGACACACAGAACAAATAACCTTGAAAGCGATGAGGAAGGCGAAGAGATGATAATTCCGGACAAAAGCTATAAGCCTGACAGCATGCTTGAAGGAGTTGAGTTTGAAGAGCGTGTAATGGGAAGTTTTAATGAATTGCCCGATAAAATAAAAGAAGCGATGATACTCAGGCATGTTAATGAGTTTTCATATGAGGAAATATCGAATCTTATGGAATCCAAAGTGGGCACGATAAAGTCGCGCATTGCCAGAGGCCGGGAAATGTTAAGAAAAATATTGACAGGCTCCGAAGGCAAGATCGGCGCCGCGTAAAAAATAATAATCAAAGGACGGACAGAACAATGAACAACGCGAATGCAACAGTGGCGGGCGCGGGGCAATGTCCCAAAGCAGAAAGCGTGAGCGCTTATTATGACAAGGAATTGAGCGTGGATGCTCTTGATGCCTTGCATATTAAGTCATGTTCTGAATGCGAAAAAGTGTTGAATGCTTACGACTCCATAGCCAAAGGACTCAAAAAAAAGTTGTCTGCTCAAGCGCCTGAAAACATAAGCGCAAGCATTGCGGCTGGCGTTCATCGGAAGCTTGCGTTGGAAACAAATAAATCTAAAAGCATTTCGTTCCCGTTTAATTTTTCACGCATCGCCGCCCTGTTTGCCGTTTGCGGATTTGCTGTCTTTTTTACTTTTAAGATGATGAACTATAAGCAATCAGGAGCAGAAGGCGCTGGCCCTGCGGCGATTGCCAAGCCTATTTCTTCAGGTCTTTCAGGGACTGCCCTTGAGGGAGCTATTCCATATGAAAATTTTCAGAAAGTAAATTTTTCTTCGGACAAGCCAGCCAAAGTCAAGGGCGTTGTCATACCGGCCAGCGTCCGTCAGGTATGGGTGGCGAATAATCTTGAAAGCGCCGAAAAGAAAATCGGGGAAATAGCAAAAAAAATAGGAATTCCCCCAGCTTCTTTTAAATTTAAAACCGGAAAAAGCGGATCAATGCAGGTTTCCGCCGATTTGAGCAAAAGCCAATTGGTCGCATTTGTAAGGTCGTGTCGCATTTTTGGGTTCAAATTGATGTCGCCACAAGCTCCACAGCCAGAGCAAAACGTGTTTGAAGGAAACGGAAATGACAAAGTTTCTTACAAAGCGGACTTTGTTTTAAACGGCAAATGAGATAGATTATATTCCTGGACTTGAACTTGAAATTAACTCATTCGGCTTTCAGGAATATGGCTAATAATATAAAACGTAAAATGCTTACAGAAATGGCTGTTCTCAATCAGATCAGCCATGTTATAGTCCACCAGCGCAATGTTTCGGCCTTGTTGAAGGAAGTTCTTGACATTCTTTACCGTGAAATGGGGCTTGAACGCGGCACTTTTACACTTTGTCATGGAGACACCCTTGAGATTGAAACTTCACATGGCTTGAGCGATCAGGAAATTAGTCGCGGAAAATACAAGGTAGGCGAAGGCATAACCGGCAAGGTGGTGAAAAGAGGGAAACCAAAGATAATCCCCGACATCTCCAAAGAGCCCGAATTTCTGGACAGAACAAAAACCAGAGGCTCAAAACAGAATCTCGCATTTATATGCGTCCCTATTATTCATAATAATCAAGTTATAGGCGCGCTTGGCATCGACCGCAAAACCGATAAAAATACTAATTTGCAGCGAGACTTGGCCTTGCTCGAAACGGTTGTGAACATCCTAGCCGACGCAGTCGCCGTCATTAGAGACGAAGCAGAAGAGCGCATGATGCTTCTGGAGGAAAATAAACGTCTCAGGCTGGAGCTGGAAAAGAAATTTCAGCCCGGAAACATTATCGGCAAATGCAGCAACATGCAGGCCATATACACAATGATATCGCAAGTGGCGGAGAGTTCCGCTACTGTTCTGATAAGAGGAGAGTCAGGTACAGGCAAGGAGCTTGTTGCCAGAGCGATACATCATGCCAGTTCCAGAAAAAACAAACAATTTATAGCCATAAACTGCGCGGCTCTGCCGGAAAATCTGGTGGAAAGCGAACTGTTTGGACATGAAAAAGGCTCATTTACCGGCGCAATTGCGCAACGCAAGGGCAGATTTGAAATTGCCAATGGCGGAACAATTTTTCTTGATGAGATCGGCGACATAAGCCTTTCGGTTCAAGTGAAGCTTCTGCGCTTTCTCCAGGAAAGAACATTTGAGCGCGTAGGCGAGCACAAGTCCATTTCCGTGGATGTGAGGGTTCTCGCGGCGACAAGCCGAAACCTGGAGGAGGAAATGAAAAAAGGCAACTTCAGGGAAGATTTGTATTATAGACTCAATGTGTTCCCTATTCAGATGCCGCGCCTGGCCGAAAGACGCTCGGACATAATTTTGCTGGCCGATCATTTTCTGGATAAATACAATAAAATGTACAATAAAAATATAAAGCGCATATCAACTCCTGCCATTAACATGATGATGTCATATCATTGGCCCGGCAACGTCAGGGAACTGGAAAACTGCATCGAGAGGGCTGTTCTTACATCAAGCGACGAAGTTCTTCATGGCTACAATTTGCCGCCTTCGCTGCAAACGGCGCAAGCCACTAACACCGCAATTGTTTCGGGAGACGGAGCCAATTTTGCAACAATGGTCGCGTCCTATGAGCGCGAACTGATTGTCGACGCTTTGAAGATGAATCGCGGCAATGTGGCCGCAACGGCGCGCATTCTCGGCAGCACCCCGAGAGTGATTCACTATAAAATTGAATCTTTGAATATAGAGCCTAAAAATTACCGTTGATAAAACTTATTGATAGATGCTTATATATATTAGCATTTTTATTTGCAATAACAATCAAAAGGAAGAAAAATGGCCACGAAAATAAAATCCGGAGAAACTGTTTTATTCATTGGCGACAGCATCACTGATTGTGGAAGGCGCGCTGCGGAAAAACCGCTGGGAGCCGGGTACGTCAAGATGTTCAATGACCTTATGACAATCCGGGAGCCACAGAAAAAAATAACTATTATCAACAAAGGCATCGGAGGAGACAACGTGCTTGGCCTCCAGAACAGATGGACCGATGACGTGTTGCGCCACAAGCCGAATTTTCTCTCGATCAAAGTGGGAATCAACGATCTGCATCACCCGCTTAGAAACATTGAGCCGAATATAACTCCGCAAGTATTTCATGACACTTATGATGAAATTCTTGACCGCACAATGAAAAAATTGCCGAACTGCCAGATTCTTCTTATTGATCCATTTTATATTAGCGCTGAAAGGTCTAAAAAATCTTTCAGGCGCGAGGTTCTTAACCTTCTTCCGGCATATGTTGGCACGGTTCACAATCTCAGCAAAAAATATGGAACCAAACTGATAAAAACACATGAAATGTTTCAGAAGCTTTTAAAATATCACGAAGCAGACACTTTTTGCCCCGAACCGGTGCATCCGAATCCAACTGGACACCTGGCAATAGCTGAAGCTGTTTACGAGGCTTTCAGCGGCAATGCAAAATAAACAGGGGATGCGGTAGATATGATAAAATTTAAAATGGCAGTGTGCCAGAACAAACCGGCAAGAGACAAGGCGGCATCTATTTTTCATGCCGTTGAAATGATAGAAAAAGCGGCTAAAAATGGAGCCGAACTTATTGTTTTGCCTGAAATATTTTATCATCCCTACGAACTTGAAAACATTCTCGAGCTGACGGAAGAAGCCGATGACAGCGAAACGCTCGACTACCTTAAAGATTGCGCCAGAAGACTGAAAATTCACCTGTGCGCAGGATCAATGGCAATTCGGGACGGCAATGAAATATTCAATAGATCATACCTTATTTCACCTGAAGGCAAAATCTTGTTGAAGCACGACAAGTGTCATCTTTTCGACGTCAATTTCAAGGAGTTGAAAGTTAAGGAATCGTCTTTCTTTTCGCCTGGGAATGCGCTGAATGTTGTTGAAACAGAACTTGGGAAGATAGGGATTCTTATTTGTTACGACATACGCTTTCCGGAAGCCGCCCGGATGCTAGCTCTGGCTGGAGCCGAAATATTGCTTGTCCCGGCGGTTTTTAATACAGTGACTGGACCCGCGCACTGGAATCTTCTCTTCAGGACAAGAGCTGTTGAAAACCAGATATATGTGGCCGCCGCCTCTCCGGCGCGCGACAATGACGCGCTGTATCAGGCTTACGGACACTCTATGATAATAGACCCTTGGGGCGAGATCATGACTGAAGCTGAAACTGACGAGTCAATAATTTACTCCGACGTTGATCCTGGAAAAATGAACGATATCCGCGGCAGGCTTCCGTTGCTTAAACACAGGCGGAAGGAATTGTACGCAAAATGACACAGCTGCCGGAAGAACAAATTGATGACTTGGAAAAGCGTTTTCTGGAATACGCGCAGTCATTCAAAATAGGAGTTGAAGAGTTTGACAGAAATATTGAGCTCAAGATTTTTCACACTTATGAAGTCTGCCGCGCAATCAGAGATATTGGCGAAAGCCTTGATTTGAGCGAAGAAAAAATGAACATAGCCGAACTTATCGCGCTTTTTCATGACGCGGGCCGCTTTGAGCAATACAAAAAGTACCAGACTTTCAACGACTCAAAATCTGAAAATCATGCGATGTTGGCGGTGAAGGCAATTCGCGAAGAAGGTTTTTTTGAAGATATAGAAGAAAATGTTGCCGAGCTGGTCTGCTCTGTAATTGGCTATCACAATCTTATGGATTTGCCGGAAAACGAAAGCGACGAATGTCTGTTTTTTGCCAAGCTTATACGCGATGCAGACAAGGTGGACATCTATCGCGTGGTCACCCAATATTATTTGAATATGGAAAAGAATCCCAACAAGGCAATAGAGCTTGATTTGACGGATTCTGAAGAAATATCTGAATGGCTTTATGATGATATTCTTGCCGGAAAAAAAGTAGACATGAAAAGATTGAAAACTTTGAACGATTTTAAAATCCTGCAGATAGGATGGGTTTTTGACCTGAATTTTTCGCGCTCTCTTGAGCTGGTGAAGCAAGGCGGATACATAGATATGATCTTTGAAAAGCTTCCAATAAGAAAAGAGACGCTGAAAATCCGCGAAGCGGTCAATAGGCATATTCTCCTTAACTCATAGATCGCTTTGAGTTTTGCTCTCTCCCGTCTATGAGGGATTAGATTATTCGCCTGAAATTTCCTCGCACATCGCGCGATACATCATTAACGGATGAGTGAGCACAAAGCAAAGCCTTCCAAAAGAAATCATTGAGTTCATGCTTACTTGGACTTTCATTTGGGGAGGCACTGCCTTGCCGTTGATTATCGTGCCATTTGTTGAGCCTACATCCACAATAAAATACATGTCATTGAATATGACTATTTTTGCATGATGTTTTGACACGGCAAAGTCAGGTATGACAATGTCGTTTTCCTGCGAGCGGCCAATGGTTATGGTGTTTTTGTCAGGCTCAGTAGAATAAGCTTTTTTCCTGAGCATAAAAACAGCCTGCGATATTCCGGCAGTTTTATCAAGGTCTTCGGAAAGTTTGTCGTTCATCAATACGGTGGTAGTTTCACTATAACGCTCGTCAAGCTCATTCTGTATCTCCGACACATCAAAGAGCATGGTCTTCAAAGAGTTCGAATTTATGTCTTTTGATTTTATTTCGCCGTCATAAAGCTTTTTGCCAACAAGAAAAGGATGCTTGGCCTGTTCTGTAAACTCATGCAAAGCGCAATTAGAAATAAATAATTTAAGCGAATTATAACTGATCCGTCCCTTATTGTCTACTATGTCAATCAAAGACATTATTTATTATCTCCCTTTCTTGCCGCAAATATAGCACAATGGCTGCAAAAGACAAATTATTGACAAAGCTGTTCAATTACAATTTTGTAAAACAAAACGGCTCTGTCAAAAGTTTCGTGCGTTGCGGCAACATCGCATTACTCTGGCGAAGATGCTATGACGCCGTCTTTCAGCTCGATTATTCGGTCGGCCAGGCTGGCTATTTCGCGGTTGTGAGTAACCATTATGATTGTGATGCCGGTTTTGCTTTCGTGAAGATCTTTGAATATTTCAAGAATCTCTTCGCCGGTTTTGGAGTCAAGGTTTCCGGTCGGCTCGTCAGCCAGAAGAAGCTCCGGCGAATTGATAAGCGACCTTGCAATTGCGGCGCGTTGTTGTTCGCCGCCGGAAAGCTCATTGGGACGATGTTTTATGCGATGGCCCAGACCGACGCGCTCAAGCATGTCAGTGGCTGTTTTTTTTAATTTTGAGCCTGATCTATTGTTAAGCATTCCCGGGAGAATTACATTTTCGAGCACAGTCAATTCGGGGAACATATGGTAAGCCTGAAAAATAAAGCCGATTTTTTCGCATCTGAAAAAAACTTTCTGCCTGGCGGAAAGCTTTGAGAAATTTTTGTTTTCATAAAATATTTTGCCGTGGTCGGCTTTCTCCAGTGTGCCCAGCAAATTAAGGAGCGTTGTTTTTCCGCTGCCGGAGGCGCCAAGCAGCGCGATCCATTCGCCTTTTTTTACAGAAATGTCAACGCCTTTAAGCACAGTTACTATTGTTTTGCCGAGAAGGTAGTCCTTGCGCAAATCAGTCGCTTTGATAAGCGTGTCTTTGTCGTTTTCCATTTTGCTGTCCATGCCGTTTTTATTCATATCTCAAGGCCTTTGCGGGGTCAAGCAACGCCGCGCGCGCCGCTGGAATAACTCCGCCCAAAGTGCAGAGCAATATCGATATTATTCCGATCACAATCAAATCCTGCGGCACAATATGCGCCGGGAGCTCATTGAAAAAATAAAATTCCTTGGGAAACAGCTCCATGCCGGTCACGGCCGAAATTGCCTCCATTAAAGAGTTGCGCCAATATATGACTGTGATCCCAAGCAATTCGCCTATAATTGTGCCTATCACTCCCACAAAAAATCCTTGCATGATGAAGACTCGCATCACTCCGCCGGAAGTGGCGCCCAGAGCCTTCAGCAAGCCTATTTCCCGCGTTTTTTGTATGACCACTGTTATCAGAGTGTTGGCAATGCTGAACGCCGCCACCAGCACTATGAATATCAGCAGAAAAAACATCATATTTTTTTCCACTGCCAAAACGCCCAGCAATTTCTGGTTCATCTCTTTCCATGAGCGGATGATCATAGGCGAGAGCTTTTCTTTTAGCTTATTCAATATTGTTTTTTGTGAGAATGGATCTTTTGTCCAGCCGTAAATGACTGAGCAGGCTCCCCAGGGCAGGCCGCAAAGCTCGTCGGCGTCGTCAATGTTCATAAATATAATTTGTTTGTCGAAATCATATTTGCCGAATGAATAAATTGCTGCGATCTTAAATTCTTCCGGCAGATAAACATCCGCTTTGTTGCTCAGCTCAACTCCGCCGCCTTCTTTGACTTTTATCATTCTTGAAAGCTTGTCGGGCGCGTGAATAAGGATTTTGTCTCCAACGTGCGCGTCCAGTTCCTGCGCCACTATCTGGCTTATAAGCGCTTCGCCTTTTTCAAGAGAATACTGTCCGTAGCGGATTGTCGCGGCAACATCCATGTTTCCTGTGTTCTTGGGGTCTATTCCTATTGCCGCTTTGGGCACAAATTTGTCGTCTTTCTGCAAAAGAATTTGAGTGTATGTGACTGGAGCTCCAATCATTCCGCATTCCTTTGCCTTCGCTATTACCTTTGCCGGGTCTGAAATGTATCCTTTGGCATAATCGTATATCTGAATATGCGCGGTTGTTTCAAGAAGTTTGTTTTTCATCAGGTCGGTGAAGCCGGTCATCACGGCGAGCACAACTATCAGCACTCCCACTCCGAGAGTGACGCCGATCACTGAAATGCAGGTTATCACCGAAACAGCGTTTCGTTTTGGCTTTAAGTACCTCCATGCCAGAAAAAATT
>CAZYVR010000019.1:0-30844 GCA_964651145.1 uncultured Victivallales bacterium
AGTTCATAGAAGGGAACACGCCAAAAGGCTGGGATTCAAAATTCAGCAAAACTATTCGCTCAATTGTTGACATTGCCACAAAAATGCGCGAATATCGCAAGAAAGCGGAAAAGTTCCTAGAGCTTGCCACAACAGAAGTGCGGGTATTGTGCGATTTTGAGAAAAAACAAATTATTGGTCTTGAACGAAAAGTGCAGCGTCAAGCTGACCAGTTGGTTGAGGACGGCATGCTGGCGGCGAATTCAGAGGTGGCCAAAGAGCTCATCAGCCGCTCCATACCGGGAATGTTCAGAATTCACCCGGAACCGGACCCTGAAAAGCTTGAGGACTTTTACACCTTTGTTTCGAAAACATTTGACTTTTATCCCGGCGACCTGAGCAGCAGAGTCGCGTGCAATCATTTCCTGAAAAACCTTCCCGATGACCACAAAAAGCCTGTGATAATTGGCGCTTTTCTCAGATCGTTGCCGCGCGCGTCGTACCATGAGAAAAATGAATTTCACTTTGGGCTTGGCAAAGGACGGTATTGCCATTTCACAAGCCCTATAAGACGCTATCCCGACCTTGTGGTTCATCAACAATTATGGGCTCAAGATGTCAACTCAAGACTGCGCTCCAAGAAGACTGTCGCAAAATATGCGGAAGTATGCTCAGCTCTCGAAAAGAACAACGACGAGGCGTATTATTCAGCAACCGACCGGCTCAAGCTTAAATACCTTGAGCAGGAGCACGACAAGGCGCCTTCCACAATGTATGAGGCGATTATTACCAAGATCAACACTGGCGGTCTGCAGGTGGATGTTACTGACTTGGGTATTTACGGCTTCGTGCCAATAGAGCACTTGGGCGGCCGTTTCAAATACAAGAAGAAAGAGTCCAAACTCAGCGAGCCTCGTGGCGAGCATAAGTCCTATAAATGCGGAGATTACATTTATTTGCGCCTTGACAGCATAGACTTTGTTCGCGGAACTGCGATATTTGTCCCAGTTCATTCATAAGCTCGCTGCAATAATCTACAGGACTGCAGCATTTCGTGTGCGCTTGCTGTTGTTTTTTTAACATTCTTCAGCAAACGCTTCAGCGGGCCCCCATGGACAAAGGCCGACTGTTATGTAATGGTTAATCATCCCATCATCTTCGTCTTTTGCGAATTTCCACATTTTGGCAATTAAGCGACGCTTGATGTTGTTGTATTCGGGATTGTCGGCAAGGTTGATCATTTCATCAGGGTCTGTTCGGAGATCGTAAAGCTCGTCACGGTCAAAGCCGTTGAAGGTGTATTTGAAGTCTTTGCTCATTGCCGTGCGCTGTGAGTAGTAAAGCTCCACTCCGTTAAGCTGGGTAAATATTGTGTCGCGCCATTTTTCGGGCTTTTCGTCATTCAAGAAAGGAACGAGACTCGAGCCAGTAAAGCGCCTGTCAGTTTTGCAGCCTGCAAGCTCCAGAAAAGATGGCGCAAAATCTGCAAGAGACACAAGCTCGTCAACTCTGCGTCCAGCATTCTTAATTCCTTGCGGCCAGCGGATGACTGCCGGAACATGGTAGGCTCCCTTGAAAGACGGAACGCCTTTTGCAAATAAACCGTGCTCTCCGCAGTAGTCGCCGTGGTCGGATGTGTAAAGAACCAGTGTGTTGTCTGCCTGTCCTGTGGCTTCGAGAGCTTTAAGAACTTTGCCGAAACAGTCGTCGAGATAAGTGCAATACGCCATAAAATGCCTGACTGCCTCGCGCGCTTCACGTTCCGTCAATTGATCGTACACCTGATTGCGCATGCGCTTGTAAATGTAAGGCTTGTCGCTCAAATCGTCCTTGTAGTTTTCCGGGAGTTTCACGTCTTCAAGAGGGTACATGTCCAAATACTTCCTGGGCACAACATAAGGATCGTGAGGGCCTATAAGCCCCACATACATGCACCATGGGTCTGAATCTTCAGTTATCCCCGAGAGCGCTTTCACTGCTTCGCGCGTTGCTGTTTCGTCATGGTCGTCTTCTGTCCGCTCCTTCTCTCCATACACAGTTACGTTTCCATAGCCGGGTCTGAGGATTTCGCCTTCTCCGCGTTCCTGAGATTCGTAGCCTTCTTCATATAAGTTTTTAAACCGCTCCCAACTAGGATTGTGGACGTCTCCTCCCACGGCTGTTGCGTAGAGCTCCTCTCCCCAGCCGCGATCGCTGGGCCTTTCGTCTTCACAGACGTGCCATTTCCCAGAGAAATACATCTTGTAGCCAGCCTCGGCAAGGTCTTCACTCCAAAGTTTCACGCCTTTATTGAGGCTTTTGTTCAGGGCTTGCGAATTCAGCACGTTGTTCCAAATGCCTGTGCTGGAAGGATAGAGCCCGCTAAAAAATGTTGCCCTCGCCGGACAGCAGTGCGCGGTGGGGCAGAATGCTTCGGTGAACGTTGCCCCCTCAGATGCAAACTTGTCAAGGTTGGGCGTGATTGTCGGGCTATCAGGAAGAGCAGAGTCTGCTCTTTGATGGTCTGTCATCATTATCAGTATATTGGGCTTCTTCATGCTTGAACTCCATTTATATTGTTATATTTGGTTATGATTATAATTATAATACACTTGAAATAAGTAAAAATGAATGTTAAATTTGGCAAAAATATTGTTATATATGGTATTTGTATGAAAAACCAGACACCTTTGACAGAAGAGATTGAATCAATTAAACCCATGCGCGGATATCGCGAGATTGTCATGCCGGACGGACGCCGCGAAGAGCTTGGCGGAAGCTTTCACTTTGGCACAAGGCTCAGGAGAAATGCGCGCGATATTAGCTTTAAGGATCTGATTCTCCTTTATCTGTTGAAAGGCTCCGGCGTTTACCGTGATTGCAATGGCAATGAATTTCAGCTTGAGCCCGGAGATCTTGCTCTGAGATTGCCAGGGAAGTCACACACTATTGAGCGTTCGCGGAACGAAATATGGATGGAGTTTGCAATGAGAATACCCCGAAGTCTTTTTTCTCTTTTGCGCGACTCCGGGGCCATTGACGGGCGCATAACTTACCTAAAACCCGGCCTGAACATGGAAACGCTGAAAAAACTGCGCGACTTCACAGAGGGGCTTGAAGATGGGATCAGTTGCGGCATGGGAGACGCATTTCTAAAGGCTCAGGAAATATTGCTGGACTTTTATCGCTTGGGAGCGATGACAGAGAGCGCAAACGCTTCTCCTAACAGAGTTGACTCTTCCATTGATTATGCCAGAAAACTTCTGGAAAAAAATCTTGACAGCAAGATTGCAATGCCTGAAGTAGCCGCAAAGCTGGGAATGGGTTATGAGACTTTTCGCAAAACATTTGCGGACGCCGCCGGCATGTCCCCAATGAATTGCAGAATCAACGCAAAACTCAAAAGAGCGCGAACGCTTTTAAGCAATCCAGACCTTACAGTGAAAGATGTCGCGTATTCATTGGGTTATCCTGATGTCTCTGACTTCAGCAGGCAATTCAAAAAATATGAGGGCATGTCGCCGGTCAAATGGCGAGAGAAACGCGAATAACTATTTGTCTCTATAAAAAACTTCAAGCGTGTTGTCAGGCTTTGCGCCAAGTTCTTTTGCTTTGATATACCATTTTCTGCCGTCTTTGAGCCTGTCTTTAAAAGTGTGCGTGTATAGATTGGCGAGAAGCATGGCGGTTTCTGCGGATTTAGGATCGTGCTTAAAGGATTTCAACAGGGACGTTTCTGCCTGTTTTTTTCTATTGAGGTTGCGGCAAATATATCCCAGCATTCTGAGCGCGTTGGGATTTTTAGGCTCCATTGCAGCAGCTTGATTCAAAAGCTTCAGGGCTTCTTTATACTTTCCCTGATTTATAAGGATCCGCCCCAGAGGAATAGTCACCCCCGTGTCGAATTCATCAAGCTTGTGGGCCTTTTTCAGTTGTATGCCAGCCTTGTATTCATTTTTCTGCTTGAGAAAGAGCAGGCCCAGCTCCTTGTAAGGACGGGGATTGTTAGGCTGGATTTCAGAAGCTTTCAGGCAATGCCAGATTGCGTCTTTAAAGTCATTTTTGTTTTCAGCTTTTTTTGCGGTTTCAAGGAGAAAACTCATTGTGTCATTATTAAGTTTTGCCTTTGCTTTGTCGCTTATTCGCTCCGGCTCTTTTGCTTCTGTCTTTGTCGATTCCGCTGTTTTGGGCGTTTCCGTCGTCTTTTTGACTACAGGCTTTTCATTTTTTTTTTGCGCAGTAATTGTTTCTTTAGACAGCTCCGGCTTATTTGTTTTTTGGGGTCGCGGCATTTTTTTGCCGTCATTCAACAGCTTGTCTAATTCAGCGTCCGGCTCCGCTCCATTTTCAAGAGCTTTAGTGTACCATTTCAGGGCTTCTTTTTGCCTGCCTTTGAAACTTTTTGCAAGCAGCTTTGCCAGTTCAAGGGGAGCTTCCGGTGAATCAGGAGCGAACTCTATGGCCTTCTTGAATTTCTTTTCAGCAAATCCTTCTCTGCCAATATTGTGGCACAATACGCCCAAGTATCTCTGAACTGTTGCGTTTTTCTTGTCCAACAGAGCGGCTCTGTTCAAGAGGGCAAGCGCCGAACGGTTTTTTCCTTGAGTTATATAAATATTTCCCAATTGGAGAAGTGTTTCTATGTCATCATCCTTTAATTCATGTGCCTTTTTTAGAGCTTCGGCTGCTTTTTCTATCTCGCCCTTTTTTGACAGAATAAGCCCTATTCGTTTATGTGGCTCGTATTCTTCAGGTTGCAATTGAACAGCTTTTCTATAGTGCCACAAAGCCGCTTCCTGATCATTTTTGCTTTCAGAATTTTTACCAGATTCCATAAGAAAGCTTATTGTGTCCCTGGAAGGCTTTTTGCCGATCTTCTTATTGTCCAGCCCCAACTTCTTATTGGAAAGCGAGGCGACTGAGTCCGACTTGATTTTTTCTTTTTCATCGGCGGCGCGTGGTGGCGCCGTCTCTTTTTCTGCTTTTGCCTGACTTTTTACAGGCAATGCTTGAGTTGCCAATTTCTTTTTGTTTTCAGCATTGGCCTGAAGCTCCTGATTCAATTTTTCTTTCAAGTCAGCTATTGTTGATGCTTGCTCCTTTAATGCCTGCCTTCTTTTTTTAGACTCGTCTATCAGCTCAGATATTGCTTTTTCTTTATTGGCCAGCTCCTGTTTCAGCGTTGTATTGTTTTTCGCCTTTTCCAATTCCTTTGCAAGCAATTCGTGCTTTTTGCTCAATTTGTCCATCTGCGTCTGAAGAGCTTTTTGTGAATTTTCTGTTTCGACTATTTTTTTCAATTTTTCCGCCAACTTTGTGGAAAGCTCTTCATGTTTCTTTTTTGAATTTTCTGTCAGCTCGTTGTGTTTTTGGGCTAATTGGCTGTGGGTGTCAGCAAGCTTTTTTTGAGCAAATTCGCTATCCTGAAGTTTCTTTTCCAGTTCTTCCAATTTTGCCTTCAGCTCCTTGTTTTTCTTTACAAAAGAAAAATTCTTGAGAGTCAGGGAGTCTTTGGAATCAATTTGGTCCTGAAGTTTTTTGTACTTCATGGCAAATGCATTCAATTCGCCTGATATTTTGGGAAGATTATTTTCGAGTTGAGCGTTTTTCTTTTCTAGTTCGGCAATCTGGATATTTTTCTGCTCCATGTCTTCTGCTTGTATTTTTTGTTCATTTGCCAAAGACTGACGTTCTTTTTCCACTACTGCGAGAGTTGAGCTTATTTTTTCCTTTTCAGCGCTTGCGGCTCCGAAGGCTTTTGTCAATCGCCTATTTTCCTTTTGTATATTCTCATATTTTGCTTGCAGCAGCTCTAAGTTTTTGCGCAAGGTACCGTTTTCTTCGTTCAACTGCTTTGATATGCCATCAGGCGATGCGTTTTTCATTACATTTGACAGTTTAATTTGCAATTTTTCGCACTCTTCTGATTTTTCCAGAAAAGCCTGGCGAACTTCAGTCTTTTCTTTGGTCAGAGTAGCGACATCCGTTTTTGCTTGTGAAACATTCTTTCCCACTCCGGCAAGGCGGAGTTCGGTGTTTTTTAATTTGGCCTGCAGTTCATCAAGTTTTTCTTTTGTTAGTTTAAGCTCAAAGTCCATCCGAGTTCTTGATAATTTGGCTTCTCCTTCAAGTTGCTTTTGAGCTTTGTTTGCCTGAACGAGTTTTTCCCAGGCAATTTTAAGCTTATTGTGCCTCATCTGTTCGTCAAACAACTTTGTTTTCAAGTCTTCGCCAAACGCTCCTGGCGCGTTTGCTTTTTTCTGCAATTCTTCGATTTTCAACAACTGGAGAGAGTGTTTTTTTTCCAACTCGCTTTTTTCTCTGAGAAGTTTTTCAACCAGCCTTGAAGATTTCGCGTTTCTCTCCTTGTCGCGCTTATATTTTTCAGCATCTCTTTTAATTCCTTCCAACTCAACGGCGGAAGCGAACAGTTTATTCTTATATTTCCCCAACTCTTTTTTCAGATTGGCTATCCTTGCTCTGTCAGCAGCGCTTCCTTGTTCAAGGGTCGGTTCGGTTGGCGGTTCGATTTGAGTTTTTTCAAGTATCTCGATTTCTTTGGCAAGCCTTGCTATCTTTCTTTTGCAGAGACCAATACGGTAGCTGATGACTTTTTTGTTCCAATTGGGCTTTTTCTTTTGGACTTGAATGAAATATTCAAGGGCTTTTTTAAATTTGTCGCGCGCGTCCAGTTTGTTTTCACTCAGGTTCAGCTCTTCTGCTTTCTCAAAGTCGCTGAAGCCTTTTTGCCATAACTCCCAGGCGGAATCCTTTGCCATAAGAGACGAGTTCAACAAAAGCGAGCAAGCCGCAATAATTGACAAATGTAAAAAGCGTTTGATGGTCATAGTTTTTTCAGCCTCATTAAGATTGCCATAATTTTCAATATTGTATATTTTCTGCGCAAGAGAACATTAATCTAATTCATTTTTCATAAAATTGCGAACTCACGGAATTTTACATCTAGAGATTTGCTTATCTTAAGAGTCAAGTTGAGCTTGCCATCGTCATCATATTCAGATTCCAGAACTTTTCCTTTGGCATATGCCAAAGAGATTATATCGTGGCGTTCTGGCGGGATTTCCAGTTTCAGCTCAACTGTTTCAAATCTGGCCAAAGCTGATATTTTGGATTTCAACGCCTCAATGCCTTTGCCTGTGGCTGCGGACACAAAAACATATTCCGGGTTCAGGGCTTTCATGCGCGCCATCAATACAGGGTCTTCTTTCAGGTCTATTTTGTTAAAGACCACCAGTTTTAGCTTGTCCTCGGCTCCAAGTTCTTTCAGCACTGAGAGCGTCGTATCCCAATGGTCGTCGATGTAGGGGCTGCTGTAGTCCAGCGTTATTATAAGGAAATCTGCCAGCGTCGCTTCTTCCAAAGTCGACTTGAACGCCTCCACTAGATTGTGCGGAAGTTTGCGAACAAAGCCCACGGTGTCTGTCAGCAATATCTCGCGCTTGTCCGCCAGCTCCACGCGCCTTGTTGTGGGGTCTAGGGTTGCAAAAAGCTTGTCTTCGACCAGCACGTCCGAATTGGCCAGCGCATTCAGCAACGATGACTTCCCGGCGTTTGTGTATCCTACTATAGCCGCATGCGGCATCGATTGGCGATTGCGTTTTTTGCGTTGTGTTTCTCTATGTTTTTTTACCTGTTTGAGCTCTTTTTTTAACTGTGAGATGCTATCCTGCACTATGCGTCTGTCAACTTCTATCTGTTGTTCGCCTTCACCGCGTGTGCCTTTGGAGCCGCCGCGCTGCCTGGACAAATGAGTCCAAGCCCTAGTCAGGCGTGGCAAGGAATACTGCATGCGCGCAAGCTCCACTTGCAATGAGGCTTCCCTGGTGGACGCTCTGGATGCAAATATGTCGAGAATTACTTCCTGACGGTCAATGACGCATATTTTTGTGAGTCTTTCCCAGTTCCTTTGCTGCGATGGAGTCAAATCGTAGTCAAACACCACGCAGTCAGCCTCCTCCTCTTTGATGTGTTCAAATATTTCCTCTGCTTTGCCTGAGCCTAGAAGATATCTGGGAGTGGTCTTTTTCAGCTTAGTCATCATTTGGCCTATAACAGGAACTCCCATTGTTTTCACTAGTTCTCCAAGCTCCAACAGATGTTCTTCAGCCTCTCCTTGTGTGGTTTCCATATCCTGGATGCCTATCAGAATAGCTCGCTCCACCATTTTTCGATTGTCTTTTTCTGTGTCTATCATTTGTGCTCAATATTTTATTTATGAAGCTCATAATGTAAAGCCTCGATGTTTTTATTCAATTTAGACAATAAAAATATTGAATTATCAAAGTATTGCTGTAGATTCTAGCTCTTGTTTTCATTGCGCGGGTGGCGAAATTGGCAGACGCGCCAGATTTAGGATCTGGTACCTAGCGGTGTGAGGGTTCAAGTCCCTCCTCGCGCACCATTCATTTTTTTCGAACCGGAGACCTCATAAATTTGCGATATCCCTAAAACCCCTTGTGCCAAAGGGTTTTGCAAGATTCTCCCTCTTTTGGAGAGCGTCCAGAATGAAGTGTTTTTAGACGAAATTTCCCGTAGTATCCAAAAACTCGTGCGGAGAAAGTGACGGGTGGTTTTCCGTCATATTTGAGTTTGACGGATGGATTTCAAAAGGCATTTTCACCCTGTAAAAGATGAATTTTACGATCAGTTTTCAACTTAAGCCCCAAAATGATGTTCTTTGACAATTAAAAAAATGACTGGCATGCAGTTCGAAGCGACAAAAAAATGGCAGGATATAATTTGGATCAAGCAACTTCTCTATAATAATATTTAAGAAGTCCGCCCATTCGTTTTTTTGTTTTGATTTTTCCAGAGGTTAGTCCAACATGCTCCGCCGGAAAAGGAATAGCGTTCCCTAATCCCTGATGATTTCGTTCCTCATGAAAATGCTCGACATAGGAAGAAACTATTCTTTTCAATGATTTTTCGCCAAATGGAATGAAATACTTGAGGCAATCCTCTTTTATGGACCTGACCCAACGTTCCGAATAGGCGTTCAAATTGGGGGACATTATCGGCAACTTGACCGGCTTGACGCCAGATCCATCCATAATTTTATTAAATTGAGGAGGGTATTTTTTATCGTTGTCATGAATAATATATTTCGCGTTTTCGAGTTTGCCATCCCAACCTGTAACATTGCGCGCAATCTGCGCCATCCATTCACCGTCAGGATGATCGCTTATTCCGCCAATAACGATTTTCTTCGTCTTGAGATTAATGAAAAACAGGACATAAAAAGTCACAAGCCCGGAGAAGGTCAAGACTTCAACGCTAAAGAAATCTGAACCCCAAATCACCTCCTTGTGAATTCGAATAAATTCAGCCCAGGACATGCCGCGTGGAGTGCGATCTCCTGAAGGATTGAGTCCATTGCGTTTCATTATATTGGCGACAGTTGTCGAGCTAAGTTTATGCCCCAAATTTCCGAGCGTTCCTGAAATCCTAGTGTAACCCCATGAAGAATTTTCCCTGGCAAAAAGGAGGACAAGTCGCGCGATGTCAATGGGAGTTCTAGGACGTCCCACTTTTCGTTTGGGCGACTTCGCTGAATCAAATTTGGCGGCCACAAGATTCCTATACCATTTCAGAATCGTTTCAGGGCGAACTATCGTAACAACGTCACGCATGCGCTTGCCGAGAGCTTTGCCTTTTATCGCTAGAATTTTTCGTTGTTCATCTGTAAAAATCAACCTTTTTCCGGTTTGCTTGAATTGAGCCTTAAATGTCTGAAGCTCCTCACGGAGATATTCATTTTCCAGCTCAACTTGCTTGTTTATATCTACTTTCAAAAGTTGCGACAAAAGCATAACCATCGCAACTCGAACATCTCTTTTCATTTTCTTTAGCCTTTCAATATTATTTTTAATTTGCCGAAAAGCTACAAGGCTTCTGCTAAAAAACAAACTGCAAGCCAGTTTTTTAAAAATCATAAAAATCATAAAAATGACGACAAATTGACGAATTAATACATGAGTTGAGCTCAAAATCATCCGTCATTTTGCACGAACGAGTTTTTGTACCCTACGCCACACGGGATCAAAGCTATACTTTTTTTCGTCCATCAACGGAAAAATATAGGGCCAGCCTCTTGAAAAAAACGTAAGCTATTATAGTCTAAAACAATGGGGGATGTATCTACTCGACAAATTAACGAAATACAAAAAGGGGGGACTATGAAGTCTCATAAAAAAACGCGCCTGATTTTTTCCGTTCTTTGCATTTCAACTCTTTTCTTTTTAAACGTCAGCATCAAAGCTGAAGAAATCCTTATAAACGACGGTACTTCAACTTCCGAGGAAGTGATTGTTGACGGAAACAACAAAAGCTCCAGCAACATTTTTATAGACGGCGGATCATCTTCTACAAGCGAAGAAATTGTCATATACGGCAAAAGTCAAAGTAAAAACGCGGGCAATGCAAAATCTCCTGAAAACAAGACTTTAAAACAAAAATCAAAACCGGTAAAATTCAAGCCGGTTGTGGTAGATGGCGTGACCATCGACAAGCCTGAATCCGCAAGCTCTGATGACGTGATAAACTGGACATCCACCAGCGTGGGAGTATCCAAAGAACTGATTGAGGCATTCTTTACAAAAAATACCGGAGCATTAAATAACCTGGGACGCGCTTTGACTGTTATGAGCATTGGCAAAGCTATTTATGAGGACGACGACAAAGCCGCGCTCTTAGGAGCTTTGAACTGGGCGGCGGCTGAAGTGATAGGCAAATTCTCGCCCAAAACAGGAACATTCCTGACTTATTTTCAAGCCTACGTGGTCGGCGTAAAGTTGCTGCGTTCAGGGATGGTCAAATATATGAAGGGGGAG
Source organism: uncultured Victivallales bacterium (assembly GCA_964651145.1). GTDB lineage: Bacteria > Verrucomicrobiota > Lentisphaeria > Victivallales > GWF2-45-14 > CAZYVR01. The sequence continues at coordinate 10,809 of CAZYVR010000019.1, forward strand.
GTTTATATAGCATATTGCAAAGGACGGGAAAACAATCCCGCCTGGTCACCAGCGGATGTATGCAATAACATTCTCTACTTTACGGTGGACGTGAGAAAACATTTCTTCAATCAACTCCTCAGTGAAAAATACAATATGAGAGAGAAAGATCTGACTGAAAAATACAGAGCCAGAATACTACGGGAAGCTGAGCTTCTGATGGCGAGAACATTTGAAGAAATGTATCTGAAGGAAAAACTGCTGAAAGACATTGAGATCGCAAGAAAAAACGCGGAGAAAAGCGGGCAGAAATATCTTGAGGAAATCAAGGAGAAGCTTAGAATGCCTGTCAGTGGGATAGTTGTTGATTCAAAGACCAGGAAAAAAGTGTCAGGAGTCCAGTTGGGGATAGAGGGAATAACAAAAACTTTGTCTAATCAAGCGAACGGAACTTTTAAATTCCGTGTCTGGTATAAAACCGTCAACGGAAAGGATTTTTACGTCTACGCCAAAAAAGGAAGCTTTTATCAGAAAAAGCTGGTTTCGTGGAAAACTAAAAAGCCGCCCTTCTTAACATTCAATATCAGTGACGAAGAAAAAAAGCCGAAAAAAAAGAAGGGGAAAGCTCAGCTCTCTTTCAAACTTAACATGGAGTATATCAAAGGCAGTTATAAAATAGAGCAAGTCTTCAGTGAACACAATGGAGTGGGAGTGGCGCTTCAAACCAAAAAAATTATAATCATTGATTCTGGCCAAAAGCCGAGAACATATTCCTATGCTATAGCTGTACGCGTGAATGGGAAATCTAAAAAAATTGTCCCCGGCATCAAATTAAGCCCTTTTAACAAGGGAGTAACTATTACGTATGAAGGCGTCGATGACAATGGAAATAAAATAGAGGTCAAAGCCTCCAAGACGCTTCCAAAGCGGTAAAAGAATTCCCAAATAAAAATGCCAATTAGTGCAAGCGTAGAGAACCACCAGATTCCCGATGGGGGATAAAATAGCGGTTTTCAGCCGATTTGGCGTGTTCATTGACAATTGCGAGGAGGTTTCCCTTACAAAATGAGGCTAACTGCTGCAGATAGGGAGCGTTCGGTTTTGCGAAATCTGTTTAAAAAAAATTCTCACCCCAATTCGCCCAAGTGCAATCTTTTTAAAAAGTTTCATAGGTTTAAGTGATTCATCATAAGTCATTAGAAAAAACAGAGAACATTGGAGGGCTTTTAGCTTTAGATTGCGCCTGCTGCACCACTTTAATTATCTTTTTTCCGTTTTGCGTCTTCAAGCCCTTGGCAACTGTTTTCTATAAAGATCTGAAAGGGCGCAATCAATGATCTTCCATTTTGCCAGCCTCCTTCCACGCGATGACTGCCTTTGGACAACTCAATTTTTTCAAAAACGACCTCGTACGAATCAGCGTCAATATCAAGGCGGTATTCTTTGTCGTCTATCATGAGAAACGCTTGCCCTGCCCCTTCTTTTTGCGCAGTTTCGGCCCAGAAAGCATCCCGGCTTTCCTTTCTGGTGAATTTCATTGTTATGTCATACGCTGCTGTTTGAGCGGCGAATGTTTCCCAGTGTCCGAAGTCTTTGTTGCTCCATCCGTCCTCGCCGTGAATGCGCCAATCCTGTCGGGTCAGGACAGTTGGATTTTCGAAATCGGTTCCGAAGAAGATTTTGGGCGGCGCGTAATTGTCCGGCCTTGTCGCTGAAACATTGTCAAACCATTCGTTGTATTTTTCACGCATTTCCTCCACTGTGCCCCGTGAGTCGGCGGCAATGTCATTCTTTTCCAGAAGGTCGTCTTGCATATCGTAGCTCGTCCGGGTCCCCTTCCCTCCCCCTGTGCAGCTTGAATTTGTCGCTAATCACCGCGTAATTTCTGTATCTTATTGGCTCATCGCCACGATGCCATTGCATGAATACGCTTCTGTCCGTCCAATCTTTTTCGTCTGCTTCCCCGCGCAATAGCGGAGACAAGTCCAAGCCGTCTATTTTTACGTTTTTCGGCATATCGAATCCACACACGCTTGACAACGTTGGCATTACGTCCACAGGGCTTGCTATTTTGCCGACATCTTTTCCGGCCTCAAAAAAACCGGGGAATTTCCAGAAGCATGGGACCTGTATCCCCCCATTGTACATAGTTCCTTTTATTCCCCTTAGTCCGGCATTGAAACGATCCTGCTTTCCGGGTGGAGCCGTCAGGTCTCTGGCGCTTGGGCATGGCCCATGGTCGCTTGTGTAGACCACGATGGTGTTGTCGCTCAACTTCAACTCTTCGAGCTTCGCGAAAAGACGGCCCATGTTCCAGTCTATGTTTTCAACCATTCCGTAGAGTCGTGAATGGGTGTCATTTATGCCCATTTTTCGATAAGTGTCGGCCCACTCGTCAGCAACAATAAGCGGCGAGTGAGGCGCATTGGTGGCCAGATAAGCAAAAAATGGCTCATGCTGATTGCGTTCAACAAAATCAATTGCCGCATCCGTAAAAATATCCGTGCAATATCCTTCTGAAGTCTCCGGGACTCCATTTCGAAAGAGGACCGGGTTGAAATAGCAGTCCTGAGGCCTGAGATAATTCGCAATGTGGTCACCGGGCTGCCCTATACCGCCGCCATTGTGCATCAGAGCTTCCTCAAAGCCGAGGTCTATAGCGCGCATCGGATAAGTGTCTCCAAGGTGCCATTTGCCAAAGGCGCCAGTGCGGTATCCAGCATTGTGCATGACTTGCGCCAGAGTTGCCTCCTCAGGCTCTATCATTGAGCGTCCCAAATAAGTGTCGACGACTCTTGTTCTCATATGATAGCGGCCGGTCATGACACTTGCCCGGGCCGGAGAGCACAAGGGGCCGGTGCAGTACCTGTTAAGACGCACGCTCTCCTTGTGCATTTTATCCAGATTTGGAGTTCTTGTGTGCGGATTGCCGTGACATGCCAGGTCGCCCCAGCAAAGGTCGTCCATAATAATAAACACTACATTAGGCTTCATTGTCGACACCTTTGAATTTGATTTGTTGCCATTTGTGTATATAATAACTCTTAATGCAAGTTATTTATATAGATATCATAAACATATTTATGTGTAAATTAAACATTATAGAATCATGACGCCAATGCGAGACATAAATTATCCGTCCCTAAAATTGTATTCAATAGGGTGCCAGAGAGTCATTGACTGGAGCGGAGCTGTTCCCATGCGAAGTCATTGGCGCTTGTGGCGCAACAGGCAGGATGGCGCGAGCGTTGTTCATTACGGACAGGAGCGCCTTATAAGCCCCGGCAATGCCGTGATTGTGCCACCCGACACTCCGATAAAGCATAGGTTAAGGAATCCTGTGGATTCTCTGGCCATTCATTTTTCGCTGGGGCAGCCATTTGACTTTTTTCGCGGGAAAGTCCTTTCTTTCCAACTGACAACATCCCTGCAAAACGAGTTTGACCAATTATGCGACAGCTTAAAAGGCATTGAAGACGCGGCAAAAATTCAGACAATGGATTTCAGGTTTGGCTTGACAAGCCTTATTTGCGGGATGCTTTCTTCCGTCCCGGAGCACGACTGGCCAAAGCCTCCCGCCGATGAACGCATAAGAAAAACATTGAGCATGATGGAGGAATATCTGTCAGCTCCGCTTTCCAACAAGATTTTGGCAAAGAAGGCCGGACTCTGCCCCAATGCCTTTGCGCGGCTGTTCAAGCTGTCAATGGGTAAATCTCCTCAAGCGCATCAGCTTTCAAGAAGGCTTGAGGAAGCGTCTCTGCTACTGAGATATTCCGGCGACAGCATAGAGGCAATAGCCGAAAAATTCGGCTTTTGCGACAGGCATTACTTTAGTAGGATGTTCAGGAAAAAATACGAAACCGGCCCGGCTTTTTACCGGAACAGCTTCCAGTGATCAAGCGCGGCCAGAACAAGCAGCTCTTTTAATTGGCGTAACAGAGCTGCTGGAATTGACTGACAATCTTATTTAGCCGGAGTAGTCCATTGCTTCTTCAACTCTTCTTTTATAACTGCAGCCCATTTGGCATAGCCTTCTTTATTGAGATGAAGCATGTCTTTGCTGAAGTATTTTTTGTCGGGCTGACCATCGGCGCCTTTCATAACTTTGTTGATGTCAACATATGAAAGCTTGGGCGTGTCCTTGACGTAATTCTTGATAAGCTCGTTGGCCTTGTTCATTTCAGGCCATCTTTTTTCGCGTTTGATGCTGTGCTTGATTGAAACAAATATAATTTTTGTTTGTGGAAAAAGCTTATGAACCCTGTCAACAAATTTTTTAAAGTTTTCAAACACCATTTCAGCTTTATTCCTGGCAGAATTTAAGTCGTTGTCTCCCTCGTATACCAAAATGACTTTGGGTTCGTGAGAGGGAACGAGCCTGTTAAAATATTTATGGATATTCCAGAATGTTGAACCGCCAAATCCACGATTGGTTAAAGGGTACGGCTTTAAGTCATCTTTCATTGTTTTCCAATTTGTAAAGCTGGAGCTGCCAACTGCCAATACTATATTTTTCTGAGGAGGATTCTTTTTGTCATGCTCCTCAAATCTTTTTATAGTGGGCTCCCATTTGTCGGCAACAGGCGCGCTCGCGCAAACAATATGCGCCTGAAGCGCCCGCGCTTCTTTCCCTTTTTTCCCAGAATGATGAGCCATGGCGTTCATAGCCCTGGCGGGATTAGTTTCCACTTCAGCAAGTATCTGCATTGTCCTGGATTCCGGCATCCACTTGACTTTGCCTGTGCCAACGTCATATATAGCGCCAACTACTTTCACTTTCCCACTTTTAACCAGCGCTCTTGTCGCGGGGCTGACCATAAACAGATCTTTAACTCCCTGCCATACGTTTTCCACAATTGCATGAGGGATAATCGCATCCCCATGCAGGTTTGGATATTTTTTCATTGCGCATTTCACCGCAGGAATGATCGGAGCCACAAGCGGCGGAATATTTCGCTCAAGCGCATGACCAACGCCTAAGACTTCGTGCGTCACAGCCGAAACCGCCCCGCATTGAGTGTGTCCAAGGACTACCAGGACGGGAGTATGAACATGGCACAAGCCATATTCTATAGAGCCTGCTTCGTCTGTTTTGCAGACATTGCCCGCGACTCTAACCACAAAAATATCCATCACGCCCGCGTCAAAAAGAAGCTCCACCGGGACACGTGAATCCGAGCAGGTGATAACTGTGGCATAGGCGTGATCGCCCTGACTTTCAGAGCCCGCCTGCTGAAGCCGCTTTCCGTCAATGCTCGGATGAATGCATTTGCCCGCGACAAATCTTTCATTGCCTTTTTGCAACATGACAAGAACTTCTTTGGGTGACGGCTTGGCAATCGCGGAATTGGCAATTAATATTACCGAAACAGCGAAGAGTGAAACAAACATATTTCTTATTTTTTTCATAATTGGCTCCCTTTTAGTTTTTTGCATTGCAACGATCTGAATCCGTTAAAAACTCTCACCCCCCGGTTCGTTGCTTTTTATTTATCTTGATTATTTTCATAAAAACAACATTAATTCAATATGCTTCCCGTCCATTAAAAATGCAAGAATTTCAAGCTAGGAAAAGATCACTCCATAGGTGCTGTGAAAAAAATAACAAGAAAGATCAACGAAAGTATTGACATGTGCCTTTTTTCACTGTATATAGCATTATAGATGATTTTTTATCGATAAATCATTAGCGAAACGGAAAGGCGCGAAGACATGGAAGCAAAAAGAAAAATCACAGTCTGCATGGGAAGCTCATGCTTTGCCCGGGGCAATAAAGCCAACCTTGAGTTAATTGAAAAATTTATAACGCTGCATGGCCTTGATGAAAAAATTGAGCTGACGGGGAGTCTTTGCGAGGGAAAATGCTCCAGCGGCCCCAATATAAAAATAGACGGCAAGACTTACATGAACATAGACAAAGCCATGTTGATAGATGCGCTCAATAAAAATTTTGCGGAAGAAATAAAAGAAGCGGGGAGTTTCAAGAAATGAATCAGCTTTATCCAGTCTACACAGCGGAAGCGGAATGCCAGGACTGCTATAAATGCGTTCGGCAGTGTCCGGCCAAGGCCATTAAGGTCGAAAATGGCCGCGCCAATGTAATCCCCGAGCTCTGCGTAGGCTGCGGACATTGCGTTCAGGTCTGCCCGGCCGGCGCGAAGAAAGTCCGCAATGACCTTGGCAGACTCAAGCAGCTTCTTCACGACAAAGAAAAAGTTTTTGTGTCTCTTGCGCCTTCATGGATGGGCGAATTTCGGAATGTTCCGGCAGAAAAAATGATAGCGGTTCTATTAAAGCTGGGATTTGCCGGGGTTAGCGAAACAGCGCTGGGCGCTCAGCAAGTCTCGGCCGCACTCGCCCAAAGCCTGTCTGACGAGAAGCGCGGGCTCTGCATATCTTCCGCCTGCCCCGCCATTGTTGACTACATCCGGAAATATTTTCCCGAATACGCTGAAAATATAACTCCGGTATTATCGCCCGTCCTGGCTCACTGCAAAATGCTTCGCCAAAAGTACGGCAACGACATAGGCGTCGCAATGATAGGCCCCTGCATCGCAAAGAAAAATGAGGCTGACGCTCATCCGGAGCTGCTGGATATTGTGTTGACATTTAAGGATCTTCGCAAATGGATGGAAGAAGAATGTCTGGATTTTGAAAGCGTGCAAGAGGGAGATTTTGCCTTTGTTCCAGACAGAGCCGAGGAAGGATCGGCTTATCCGGTGGAGGGCGGAATGCTTGACAACATAAAGGCTTATGAAGGCGCGGAGCATATCAAGGGCATCACACTGACCGGGATCGAAGCCATAGAAAGAATTTTGGACAGCCTCAACATGGGCGATATTGAAGACCTTGTTTTCGTGGAGGCGCTTGCTTGTCGCGGAGGATGCGTCAATGGCCCTTGCGGAAAATGGAAAGACGCGGAGCTTGTCGGGCGAATGAAGACTTTGAACAATGTTGAATTCCCTGAAAAGTTTCTGCGCAGAAAACCAGAAATTGACATGAAAGAAGAATATTCGGGAGCCAAAGCGAGCGCCGCAAGCGCAAGCGAAGAGGCGATGGGCAACGCGCTGAGCCAAGTCGGCAAATTTACCAGCGACGACGAGCTTAATTGCGGCGGCTGCGGATACGAGACCTGCCGGAATTTCGCTCAAGCCCTTATAAACAAGAAGGCTGAGCCAGCCATGTGTGTTTCTTATTTGCGGAATCAGGCGCAGAAAAAGGCAAACGGCCTGCTGCGATGCATTCCCGGCGGCGTTGTAATTGTTGACGCGGAGCTGAAAATAGTTGAATGCAACGAATATTTTGCGAATATGTTTGACGCCGGGACAGCCTACGCTTATGAAGCCCGCCCCGGCCTGAAGGGAGCTCTTATCGAGAAAATAGTTCCTTTGGCTAAATTCATACATTCTGTTTTGGACAGTGGCGAAGATGTGACCAGAGAATTTTACAGAGTAGGCAAAAGGTTGCTTAATGTGACAGTCTTCAGCATTGAGCCAGAGCAAGTGGCCGGATTGATTATTATGGATGTGACCGGAGCGGAAATTCGCAGAAAGCAGATAGCCGAGCGCGCTCGCAAGGTTATAGACAAAAACTTGACGGCTGTTCAGGAAATAGCATGCCTGCTGGGCGAGCATGTGGCTGACACTGAAATTTTATTGCGTTCGATTGCCGATGACTTCGGCTCTGACGACGCGACGGGAAAGAAGGCGCGCCATGAATGAAAAACTGATGTTTTTGGACATAGGATATTCTCAGCTTCGCAAAAAGGGACAAAATATTTGCGGCGATGTTTTTAAATCTATGAGAATGCCGGGCGAAAACAGGGTGATAGCGGCGCTGTCCGATGGCTTGGGAAGCGGAGTCAAAGCCAATATCCTTGCGTCAATGACTGTCACAATGGCCCTTAAATTTGCGGCAAACAATATGGAAATAGGCAATTCCGCCGAAATAATCATGAGCGCGTTGCCTGTATGCCGCGTCAGAAAAATAAGCTACGCCACTTTCACTATTATGGACGCCTCCCTGACAGGGACTGTCAGAATTACTGAGATGGGAAATCCTCCGGCTCTTCTTGTTCGCAACGGAAAAGGCGTTCCCCTGAAAGGCAATAGAATAGAATCGGCAAAATGGAAAGACCGCTCTATGGATGTTTACGAGATAGACGCCTTGCCCCGCGACAGAATCGTGATTTTCAGCGACGGCATAAGCCAGGCAGGCATGGGAACTGACAAATATAAGCTTGGCTGGAAAAATGAAGGCTGTCTGGAGTTGGTTGAAGAAATAGTGAAGAACGACAGCGATATATCTTCGCATGATCTATCCGGTCAAATAGTCAAAGCAGCCGCGGCCAAAGACCCTGGCTTTATGCCCCATGACGACATGACATGCGCCGTGGTGCATTTTAGAAAGCCGAAAAAAATGCTCCTTTTTACGGGACCGCCTTTTTCCGCCGAGAAGGACGCCGAATGCGCGAAAATTCTGGATGCATTCCAAGGACGCAAGGTGGTTTGCGGAGGAACCACCGCGGAAATCATAGGCCGGGAGCTGGACAGAAAAATAACCATGGATGTCAGAACACTCAGAGACGACCTACCCCCGCTCTCACAGATGGACGGCGTGGATCTTGTCACGGAGGGCATTTTCACCTTGACCAAAACCGCGCGCCTTCTGAAAAATGGAGTCATACACGCTTCCGACGACGCGGCCGGACAACTTGTTGACGCTTTGCTTTCTTCTGACATAATCGAATTCCTGGTTGGAACGCGCATAAATGAAGCGCATCAGGACCCCAATTTGCCGATGGATCTGGAGCTGAGGCGAAACATTATCAAACGAATAGCGCGGATTTTGAAAGATAAATATATGAAAGAAACAAAGATAAAATTCGTTTAGAAAGAAAAGGACGAGTCATGAACAAAAACATGGAACATCAGTTTATGCCGGTCAAAAGCGTCAAAAGGCTTTCCGCTTATCTCTGCTTTCTCAAAAGCATCGGAGTCAAGGGGCTCGAATATGTCTCAGGCGCGGCTATCGCCGAAGAATTTGGTTTTTTGCCCATTCAAGTTCGCAAGGACTTGGCTTTCGCGGGAGTAAAAGGCACGCCAAGACGCGGCTTTCCAACCCAAAAACTGACAGCCGCCATAGAATCTTTTCTTGGTTGGGACAACACTCAGGACGCTTTTCTTGCGGGCGCCGGAAACCTTGGAGCCGCCTTAACGGGATATGACAAATTCGAGGAGGAGCTGGGACTTAAAATTCTGGCTGCGTTTGACAAGAACCCGCGAAAATTCGGCTCTGTAATGAATGGAGTGGAAGTGCTCCCCATTGATAAAATAGGCAACCTTGCAAAGCGAATGCAGGTAAAAATAGGAATCATAGCCATACCGCCGGAAGAAGCTCAAGCTGTGGTTTCCATCATGACGGACGCAGGGATTAGGGGCATATGGAATTTCGCGCCCGTCAATCTGCATGTGCCAGATTCGGTTATAGTAGAAAATGTCGGCCTTTCCGCAAGCTTGTCGGTCTTGACCAGCAGGCTAAGGGAAGCCGTTGAAATGGAATGCGCAAGTTTAACACTTAAAAAGTTAGGAGAATAAATAATGCAGGAAACTCTTGAAAAAACAGAGGCTATGGTTAAACACCTCGCCGCAGTAAACCACATATTGGAAAAGCACGGCCATAATAAAGCCAGACTTATCCCAATACTTCAGGAAGTTCAGGAAGAATACAAATATCTCTCGAAAGACGTGATAAGCTATGTTGCCACTTCTTTGGGAATCGCCCCGGCCAGAGTCTATGGAGTCGCCTCTTTTTATGCCCATTTTTCTTTGAAGCCGAAAGGCAAAAATGTTATAAAACTTTGCGATGGCACGGCATGCCATGTCAAAGGCTCAATCAAAATACTCGACGCAATTCGCGAAAAACTTGGGCTCAGCGAAGAAAAACTGACCACTGACGACATGCTGTTTACGGTTGAGACAGTCAGTTGCCTGGGGGCATGCGGCTTGGCCCCGGTCATGCTTGTCAACGAAGATGTGCATGGACAGGTGAAACCAGAACAGGCAGTCAAGATAATCGAAGATATAATGAAACGCGAAAATGAAAACATCGAGAAGGCGGGCTGAGCAATGAACAAAAAAAATGCGCCGATCAATCTTGAAGAAATAGCCAAAGCCTACGAGGAAAGAAGCCGCGAAATAAAAACGCGCGCAACACTTTGCGCAGGCACGGGCTGCGTGGCAAACGGGGCTTTAAAAGTGCGGGACAGATTGGTAAAAGAACTGAAAGACGCCAATCAAAATGTGACAGTGGCTCTTGAGTCGGAAAAACACGATGAGGAGATATACATATCCAAAAGCGGCTGTCAGGGCTTTTGCCAGATGGGCCCATTGCTGCGCCTTGAGCCCCAGGGTATAATGTATGTAAAAGTCAAGCCGGAGGATGTTCCTGAAATAATCGAAAAAACTATAGTGGGCGGAGAAGTGATTGACCGCTTGCTCTTTGTGGACCCGAACTCTGGAAAACATTGCCGCGGCGACATGGACATGGATTTTTACAGCAGGCAAGAGCGGATCGTGATGAAAAACAGCGTCATCGAGCCGGACAGCCTAGGCGAATATATTTTCAAAGACGGATACTTTGCGGCCAGAAAAGCTTTTACGGAAATGCCCCCCCAAGACGTCTGCCTGGAAATCCTTGAGTCAGGACTCCGGGGAAGAGGCGGCGGCGGTTTTCCAACCGGAAAAAAATGGCAGTTTACTCTTGCGCCCAAAGGCGACAAAAAATATGTGATATGCAACGGCGACGAGGGCGACCCGGGCGCTTTTATGGATCGTTCGGTGATGGAGGGCAATCCGCACGCTATCATTGAAGGAATGATGATTGCCGCGCGCGCCATCGGCGGAAATGAAGGCTACGTGTATGTAAGGGCGGAATACCCGTTGGCAGTCGAGCGCATGCGCCGCGCAGTGGCGGACGCCGAAAAAGCCGGACTGCTCGGCGACAACCTTTTCGGCACGGAACTGAGCTTCCATCTCTCCGTCATGGAAGGCGCCGGAGCTTTTGTCTGCGGAGAGGAGACAGCGCTTATAGCATCTATCGAAGGCAAGCGCGGAATGCCAATGCCCAAGCCGCCATTCCCGGCCGAAAAGGGACTATGGGGCAAACCTACTGTAATTAACAATGTCGAGACTCTGGCATCCGTTCCATTTATAATACGCGAAGGAGCCGCGAAGTACAAAAGCGTGGGAACTGAGACATCTCCAGGAACAAAAACTTTCGCCCTCACAGGGCATGTGACCAACACTGGACTGATCGAAGTGCCATTCGGAACCACCCTGCGTGAAATAGTTTACAATATTGGCGGCGGAGTGACAAACAACAAGGGCGAAGTTACCGGAGAGGATTTTAAATCCGTCCAGATTGGCGGCCCCTCTGGAGGATGCCTGACTCCTGAAATGCTCGACATGCCATTGGACTTTGACTCTCTTAAAAAAGTCGGAGCGATGGTCGGCTCAGGCGGATTGGTTGTGATGAACAACGAAACATGCATGGTCAGCGTGGCGCGCTTCTTTATGCAATTCACCCAAAACGAATCATGCGGAAAATGCGTTCCCTGTCGCGAAGGCACAAAACAGATGCTGGCGCTTCTTGACGACATAATAGAGGGCAGAGCGGACGAGTCAACTTTGAAGCTTTTGGAGCAGACGGCAAAAGCGGTCCAGCTCGGCTCCCTTTGCGGACTGGGCAAAACAGCTCCAAATCCTGTGCTTTCCACTCTTAAGTATTTCAGGGAAGAATACGAGGCGCACGTCTTTAAAAAACGATGCCCAGCCGGAGAATGCAAAGCCCTGGCCGTGCCCGAAATAATAGCCGAAAAATGCAAAGGATGCACCGCTTGCGCCAAAAAATGCCCAGTCGGAGCCATAAGCGGAAAAATTAAAGAGCCGCATGTGATTGACGTTGACAAATGCGTCAAATGCGGAGTATGCAAACAAATCTGCCGTTTCGACGCTGTCGTCGGCCTGTAACCAATAGCAAGGAGAATTAAAAACATGACAACAAAAAATATCCTGACAGTAAATGGCAGAGAGGTTGAGATTGGAGACGAGCGCAATCTCCTTGAGATTATACGCAAGGCCGGAATCGACATACCAACCTTTTGCTACCATTCCGAATTAAGCATATACGGCGCCTGCAGATTATGCATAGTCGATGTTGAAGGCCGCGGCATAATGGCTTCATGCTCAACCACCCCGGAGCCGGGAATGGTAATTCACACCGACACAACCGAAATACGCGAAATAAGAAAAATCAATGTGGAGCTGCTGCTGGCCAACCATAAAAGGGAATGCCCAACATGCGCTCGCAGCTCTTATTGCGCCCTGCAGAATCTGGGACGCAGACTGGGCATTGAAGAAGTCCGCTACAAGCAGCTCAAAGAATTTGTCCCAATGGACACTTCTTCGCCATCTCTGATGCGCGACCCGAATAAATGCGTGCTCTGCGGGGATTGCGTTCGCGTCTGTCGCGAAGTTCAAGGCATTGGGGCAATAGACTTTGCCGGACGCGGAGCAAAAGCAAAAGTGGCTCCGGCATTTGATCAGAATCTGGAAGATGTTGAATGCGTCAACTGCGGACAGTGCGCGGCTGTGTGCCCCACCGGCGCAATCATCCCAAAACAGGACAGAGAGCCGGTATGGGACGCATTGCATGACAAAACAAAAACAGTGGTCGCGCAGATAGCTCCAGCTGTCCGCGTGGGATTGGGCGAATACTTTGGATTAGAGCCAGGAATAAATGTGGCGGGGCAGCTTGTTGGAGCCCTCAAACTTATGGGATTTGACCAGGTTTACGACACTTCTTTTTCCGCCGACATGACAATATTCGAGGAGGCTACTGAGTTTTTGGGACGCTTGAGCAAAGGCGAAAATATGCCTATGTTTACAAGCTGTTGCCCTGCATGGGTCAAGTTCGCTGAAATATATTACCCGGAACTTCTGCCCAAGCTTTCCACGTGCAAATCTCCGCAACAGATGTTTGGTTCCGTCGCCAGAAAAGTTCTCCCGGAGCAGCTTGACGTTGATGCAAAAGACATTGTAGTGGTGTCTATCATGCCATGCACCGCAAAAAAATATGAAGCACAGCTTCCGAAGTTTGCCCATAATGGAGTGCGGGACGTGGACTATGTATTGACCACTCAGGAAATAGGACGCATGATAAATTCCATGGGCATCAAATTCAATGAGCTCGAATCCGAGGCGTTTGACATGCCGATGGGATTTGCCACAGGCGCAGGCGTCATTTTCGGGGCCAGCGGCGGCGTTATGGAAGCAGCCCTTCGTTATGCTGCTGAAAAAGTCGAAGGCAAAAAATTGAAAAATGTCAACTTCAAAGATGTCCGCGGAATGGATGGCTTGCGCGACGCTGAAATTGAAATAGCCGGAAACAAAATCAAGGTGGCTGTGGCGCATGGCCTGGCAAACGCCCGCAAGCTGGCGGAAAAAATAACGGCCGGAGAAGCAGACTACCACTTTGTGGAAGTCATGGCTTGCCCGGGAGGATGCGTAGCCGGAGCGGGACAGCCGATACAGAATGACAAACACCTCAGAGCAAAGAGGACCAAGGGAATTTACAACGCCGACAGAAGCATGCAGCTTCATAAGTCGCAGGAAAATTATCTGGTTGAAAAATGCTATGATGAGCATATCGGCGGAGGCCCTGGCACGCATGAGGCACACGACACACTTCACACGCGCTACAACAACCGCAGCCAGCTTTTTGACGCAAAAATTCCAGTGATAAGAGGAAGCGCCGACTCGCGCCTTCCCATTGCCGTCACAATATGCGCAAAACAACAGGATTGCCCGGGGCAAACTCTGCTGGGAATGATTGTCGATTACATCAAGAAAAACAACTGGGCGGACAGAACCGATGTCGATGCGGTTTTCAGTTCCCGCAAAGAGAAAGACGGCACAATATGCGTGACTGTCGGAGATATAAACATAGAGCGCTGTCGGTTTACAAACGCAGTAAACACAGAAGAGGAATTGGAAAGCGCAAAGGCATTTGACGCCATAAAACGCGCAATCGCCTCTTCTCTGGAAAAATAAAAAACTTTTGCGTCCGCCGAATTCCCGGGGCTTGCCTCGGGAATGGCTGGACGCAAAATATTATTAAGCGGATAGCGTCGAACACCCGAAGGCGTCCAGGCTTTTAAAAAAAACTTCTAGCGAATAACTTTCATGCCTGAGATGATATACCATCCCCAATAATAGTTTTTCTTTCTGCCCACAATAAAGTCGACATTTTTCTTTTCTTCTTTCGTAACTACATCCGGGGTTATATTTTTAAACTCCACAATATTTTTCCCTTTTTGCAAAATTCCCGAAGGAATCTCAAAAGTATCGCAACTCCATTTATTTTTTGTAAACGGAGCTTTGCCTGAAAATATGGTTTTGCCGTTTATCAAAATCTCCATTAGGGCTTTGCCTTCTTTGTCATTGTCCATTCCTTCAAGCTCAAGTCTCATCGGCTCCTTTTGGGGAGAGTCAAGATACAGATGCGTGACCATATAGCCGTATCCTGAAGAAGGCCGCCTGAGTAGCTTGACATTGTTTTTGAGAGGGCAATTGTATGAATAGCTTTCAATGCATATTCCTCCGGCTATTCCTTCTGTCGGGATTTGCCAGCCGTTTTTGATTTTTGCCTGACAGCGCGGGATCGATTCGCCCAGAGTTTCCAAAGGGTTATCAATAAGCTCTTTTATTTTTTTGCTCCTGCTCAAGTGTGAATCCTTTATTTTCAGAAGAGCCGTTTCCCAATACCACTGCTGAGGCGGTCTTTTTCTGGCAAAGTAAGTTATCCGCAATTGATTGCAGAGCTGTGCAAACTCGGCCAACCTTTTGGCGTAGGCCGGCATTTCTTTTTCTCCTATCTTGCCGTTTGAGCGGCAACGGTCGCTAAGGTCGGCAAAAAGAAGATATGTCTTTTCTTTCTGGACGCGCTCAAGATATTTTGGGTCTTTTGACGCAGCTTGTTCGGCTTTCGCAAAAATAGCGTATGACTTCTCAGCCAGCTCTTTGGTGACAAAACCGCGCTTGACCTCCTCAGTATGCTGGACGAAATGGCGGTCTTTCACTTCTTTATGGATAAGGTTAAAAAACTCGCGCATATACGGCGCAGCAGGTCCGTAATAAAGCTTCATAAACCGGTCGATTTCTTTTTCCACATTGATCTTAGGGTTCCATAAGACTTTGCTCAACACAAAGCGCGACATGGCATTAAAAGAATTGTGGCCGGGAAAACCGTTGCGCTGTCCGCCTAGCCCGCAGAATATTATCCCTTTTAGATTGTGTTTAGCATAAAACATTATCTTTTCATAATTGGCGTAAAATGCAGGCCAAATATTCATTGCTTCGCCGCAACAACTCGGGTAACAGAATATGTATATATTTTTTGCGCATATTTTCAGCCAGGCATTGAGCGTCTTTATTCCTTCGGCATTGTATTCCTTGTCGAACGCTTCCAGATGGTTTGACCAATTGCGCGGATAGGGGCAATACAAAACGCGGACGTTCTGCGCAGGCTTTGCTTTGACTGGCGGTTGTTCCAGATCCACATACGCCAGAGTCATAAGAAGTTTAGTCGGGAACTTTTCGATTACGATGTCCGCTATGGCGTTGACAAATTTGATATTTCTGTCTGATATAACGCCAGGCTTTTCATCCATGGCCATGCAATCTGCGCAACGACAGTATTGCCCGCCGCCATCGCCAGGGGTAAGATAAAAGTATTTAGCTTGAGGGTTGGCTGTCATCCAGGCAATTATTTGTTCGGCTATCAGTTTCTGGACTTCCTTGTTGGACATGCAGAAATGCACATCAAAGCGCATGCTATTCGGGTCGCGTTGAAGCCTTTTCCCGTCTTTGCCCAACGCAAAATATTCAGGATGCTCTTTGTGGTATTTATCAAATTCAACAAGGCCTTCCGCTGTATGGCATGTAGTGGACGATTTACAGCCAACAATGCGCGCGTCGCCTATATAATCAGGGTCTGTGTATTTCAACGCATTGCCGTCTCTTATCAAGCGAAGCTCAAAGGCGGGGCTTTTGGCAAACTGCATCGGGGCAAACGCTATTTCTGCGCGTTTTACCAGCTTTGGCTCTGTCTCTTCTTCGTTCACAAATGTCACATTAAGGACTTTTTCTAAAAGCGCATAAGCTCCGCTCATTACTCCTGACGGACTTTCTCCTGATAACGCGACAATGCCTTTGTCTACTTTCACGGCATAGCCCGCGGACTTCAAGCTTTTCAGAACAGAGAGCGGAATAATGCCGCTCTGTTTTGCGGCCTCGCCCACAAGAATCATTCCCGGACACGCTTCTTTTTTGGGGTCGGAAAGATATTTCACAGGAATAGACTCATCTGTAAGCTTGTGGAAAAATTTGCTCAAAACTTTTGCCGCTTTTTTGTCGTAGAATTCATGATAAGGTTTACTCTTGATTATATATATTCCAGAGCATTCGACAAATTTATCGCCATCTTTTATTTTTATTCTGGAGCTGTTCAACAGCGTCATCGAAACATCTTTAATAAAAAGTTTTGCGTTTTTGCCTTTGATGTTAAAAGACACGTTGACGGTTGTAGCGCTTTGAGGCAGAGAGGATTCAATCGTTTTTGATGCCCACTCCGAAGAAGTCAATTTTATTGATTTCTCCCCCATCCATCCTTTTGAATTGGTGTAAGACAATCTGCAGAGACCTTCGCCGTCCTCGACTCGTCCCGCAAGGGATACTTTTACGGCTGTGGCTATTTCATCTTTTACGTTCACTTTGAAACCGCAGTTTTGACTCTCTTTTTCGCCAGCTTTAAGCTCAAGAATGCCGTCTTTAAACGACATGTTGTCTGTGCGTGGCCACCAATACGATTTTGGGTTTTTCCCAGGAATTGCCGGACGAAAAAATCTATCCGTCATTATTTTGTTGTCAGCCGCAAAAGATATTGCCGCAGCAAAGATTGCAGTTAAGAACATTATTCTTTTAAGACCCATTTTTTTATCTCCTTTTATTTTAATATTTATCGTAAGTTATAATAAATGACCATTGAAATACAGTTCCGCTTTTGCGCGTGTCTGGATTGGATTTCCATCGTCTGCTTTTCAGGAGAGGCCTCAACACTACTTCCACTCCTTTGCCTTTCCACGCGCGCCCATCAGCTATTGATATGATTTCTTTGCCGCTGTTGGGAAATGATATCTCAACTACTCCTTCATCGCTGACTATCTTTGCCTGAACTATCTTTTTGGGCCATGGCAGTTTTCGGCGATATTCTTTTTGTATTTCAAGAATGCTTCTTTTTCCGTTCAGCTCAACCATGTCCACCGCGCGCCCTGCAATATCCGATGCGGGAGTTGTAATAAGAGAACAGAACGGAGTCCAGCTCTTCATTTCCATTTCGTGTGTGGTGGTCACTTCATAACTGAATTGTATTTTGTCCGGCGCGAATATTATTTCCTCTTTATATTCCGCGACTTTTTCCTTTGCCTCGCTCAAGAGAGAGCCGCTTGCCTTTATCAGTGTTTTAACGCCTTCGCTTTTTGCTTTGATTTCTGTCGCTTTGGAGGTTTGAAATATTCTTTCCTCTTTTTCGTTTATTTTTATTCGTCCAAATATCAGCATTTGCCTGAATAAATTTTCCCCGCATATTTTCAAATTGCGCAAGCTTCCATTTTTTGTTATTTTGCAGCTAAAAACATTGCTTTTATACTCAAAGCCATCTGGAGAGTCTATCCATTCATCGCCTCTGGTCATGGTTCCTGCGATCAATAGCATTGTGAGCAAGAAAAATTTCAAGTTAGTCCTCCTCTTATAATTAATAACATTGCCTATATTCAGCATTGGTCCACCACTTTGCGAATAGATCCAGCGGGATTGACGCTTCTCCTGTGCCTGTCTCTAACCTTTTGGCGCTCCCTGTATGCATGTCTGCAAAAATTATATTTATTCTATTAAAGTGGCGCTCTTCCATATAATCGTAATGATTGCCATAAAAACTGCAGAAATAAGCGCTGGATTCAACCAAAAGCATGTTTGTGGACGGAGATTTTATTTGCGATATTTTATGATAGCGCCAAGTGGTTGGACTCCATGAATAATGCCCTGACAAGGGAGCGCTTATTGCATAGGAGCTGGCTCCGTAACTGGTCGGAAGCTGAGTGGTTGTCCAAAGATAGCTGTTTTTCTCTCCATTCGGGCATATTAACGGGCTATTGCCGGGCATTTGTTCAGCAGGGACTTTCTTTAAATATCCAAGGTCAATTATTTTTTGTATCCAGGTGCGGTTGTCTGCCGCTGTATACGCCTTCCCTATATAGCCATTAAAGTCATTTGTATAGAAAGCAATACAGTTACCCACTTGCTTCATATTGCTTGAGCAGCTTATTTGCTTTGCCTTTTCCCGGGCTTTCTTTAACGCTGGCAAAAGCATTGAGGCTAAAATTGCTATTATGGCAATTACAACGAGCAGTTCGATGAGTGTAAAAAGAAACAAGTTTGTCTTTTTCATATACTTTCCCTTTGTTTTGAATATTCGCAAAGTTTTTTGCATAAGTTCTCGGGCGTTTCAAAATTATTGAATACCATGAATGTTTCTTTTATGAATTCTTTTCTGGCCTGAAGATTTGGCGGAAATCCCGCATTTGCCGGAATGGCGTATTCAAGAGATTTTTTTAAAACGTCCGGAATTGCAAAACTATTGTCCGCATTTCTGGCTGGAAGGCGGTTCAGTGCATCGCAAAACACTTTGGAGTTTTCCGGCTCCATCAGCTTTTCAATTGCCTTGAAAGCTTTTGCTTTTGCTGTGCTTTTGGCGGAAATGGCCCAGCCTTGCGTTGGTATTGTGGTATGGCGGCGTTTGCCGCGCGGCAACTCTGCGACGCCCCATTCAAAGAGGCAATTTTCTTTAAGGCTGCAGTAGTCTTGATACTGCCCGATAAACATGCCAAGATTGCCTCTGGCAAACATTTGGGCAGTGGACACATCCAGCGCATTCTGAAAAAAAGGACATATTTTATCCTTGTAAATCAAGTCGTACGCGAACTGCAATGCTTCGGCGGTCTCCTGTCGCTCAAATATATTTATTGAATTCAATTTTATTTCCGGCGGTATATGTTGATATATGAAAGGGAGAAGTGTATTTATGCTGAGTTGGAATGTGCCCAGTCCAAATGTAAGGTTTTTCCCAGTCTCTTTGTCTATTATTGTCAATTTTTTGCCAGCCTCCACCAGATTCTCCAGCGTCCAGCTTTCGCTTGGATAGTCCAATTCGAATTTATCGAAAAGCTCCCTGTTGTAAAACAATACTGCATTAGAATAAATCTGGGGTATGCCATAGAGTTTTCCGTTATAACTAAATGCATTGAGCAAAGCAGGATGAAATTCCGACTTGTTCAATTCTTTTGATTTCTCAAGCAAGTCGTCAATAGGCGAAATAAGCCCTTCCTCCGCAAAAATGGGAAGACTGCCTTCGTCCAGGCATATGATGTCCTGTCTTTTATCTGACTGCTGCCCCCTCACTATGGACTCTATGTAGATGTCTATGGATCTATAATCTCCGTGAAAGTGGTCGGCTGATATTATTTCTGAATTGCGGTTAATGTTGCTTAATATATTTTCCATAGATTCATATGGAAAGCAATCAGCAAAATTCATCAAAGAGCAGGGAATATTTTTATTTCCGTCAGTATCTCCCGACACAAAAGTGCCGCGCCCAACCCGCCTTTCCAGAAGGCTTCTTTTTGTCAGGCGGCTTATAGCTTCGCGCACGGTCTTGCGGCTGACATCGTATTTTTCTGCCAATGTCCGCTCAGGCAATATCCTGTCACCTGGCTTTGCTTTGCGCAGGTCGTCCAGCAATATTTGCGCGACCTGTTCCGGCAATGTGGCATTCTCTGACAGTTTTATCTGGGCTTCTCTCATTATATCCTATACTGTTTTAGCTTGGAGACCAAGGAGACCAAGGAGACCAAGGAGACCAAGGAGACCAAGGAGACCAAG
>CAZYVR010000020.1:0-29837 GCA_964651145.1 uncultured Victivallales bacterium
AGACGCAGAGAAAGCTATGATTCCTCGGAACAAAGCGCAGAAGAGGCAGAAAAACAGCCGGGGTTTTCCATCCTTTTGAACAACCAGCCTATTTTTTACGGCCTGGATTCCAGCCGCGATGTTTTTGGTTGCCTTTTCGGTGCGGACTCCCGCAACATCCAACTCCGCGCGCTCGCCGGCGTCATGGTCAGCCACTGTAAGGCTGATTCTTTCCGCGCCAGTGAGCAAAATGATCTTTTCCGCATGGAGCGCGGTTCTTTCTCTCGCCTTGTAATGCTCGCGATAAATGTACAGGCGTCCGTCGTTGTCAAGGGCTCCCCACAAGCAAACAAAAGGATTGGTGTATCCGAAGTCAATGGCGCGAAACTTCTTCCATGAATCCGGGATTTGAAACGGCTTCACAGCATGCGTGTCCTCGTCAAACTCATCGTAAACAGCGCCTTCGTTGTTGCGCCAGATGCCGTTCAACATGCGGTCGCGCATTACTTCAGGGAGCGACTCAAGAGTTTCTATATATTCACGGGGCAGATTTTCTATATTGTCGTAAGCCGACCATGACATTCGCGCCCACTTTGCGGCGTCCGCCAGCAGCTCTTCCGTTCCGGGATGAACATGGCGCACTCCCACGTGATGCAGCCAGTGCCTTGGTCCGCGCGGATTGCAGTCCATGCAAAGCTTTGGCATTGCGCGTCCGCCGTTGATGTCAAAGGCTTTTTGAGCCAGGCGCGTCATGACCATTTGCACTGTGTTCCAGCTTAATTGAGTGGCTTCGTTCAAAAAGACGGTAATGTATTCATTGCCCAGAATTTTCTCAACGCGTTCCGAGTCGTCAAGCCCTCCGATCATAATTGACGAGCCGTTGCAGAAATTGACTGTCAATTCCGTTTCGCTTTTGGAATACGCCTCATTGGGCATATGCGTCGAAAGATATTTTTTTAGAGTGTCGTTCCAAATGCTGTGCTTGGCGTGGGCGCGGAATTTCCTGGCTATCAGCTGGCGGCTGCCGGGAAATTGAAATGCGCGCGAAACCATATATTCCATAAGCAGCATGGTCTTGCCGGAGCGCGAGCCACCGTCAAAAAACACGCGGGCATACTTTGGCGAACAAAGCAGCTCCAAGCCTTTTTTTTGTTTTGCGGTCAGTTTAATTGCCATCTTCAGCTGTTCCGTCTTTCATGTTAAAAATAACATTTATGCTTTTTGCTTCTTTGTCTTTTGTGTCCTCTTCCAGCAGACCCAAACCTTTTTCCAGGTCCTTGAGCGCGCTGAGACGATCGCTCTCTTTTTGCGCCGACCCTATTATCTCCCGGCGCTGTTCAGCTATCCAAAGCTTGTCGGTCATTCCTTTCAGCATAAGCTCTCTTAAAAAACTTATCCGCTCAGACACGTCTGATCTTTTCAAAAGAGTCCGCCCGGTTGCCTGCGCGCTATCCGGCTTATACCCTGCTTTCTGGGCAGCCAGAGCTGGCTTGCCCCAGCATTCATCGGAGTAATATTGACAAAACATTTCCCGCCTTTCGTTTGACAGCGGAATTCTTGGATCAAATTTTTTTTCTTCTTTTTTCATCGTGATCTTTTCCTTTATCTAACATGACAATGAGTTATTCTTCTAACAAAGGAACAAGCGTCAAACAATTTTATTTTTCTATGCTTGGCGATGCCATATTTTGCCTGCCCGCCAATAAAAAGATTATGGAGAAGCCCCCCAAAAGTCATGCTGCTCCATTTTTTTACTCAAAACAATTTGCAAAGACTTTTGACGACCATCACATCGCACATCGTATTTGACGCTGTTTTGAATTCCGCAAGAACTGTTGCATTTCCGGGAAATTCGTATATATATATACAAGGCTATTGCCTAAATAATATGTTAAAAAAAGGCACAGAAATGACAGAGACCAAAGGGGAATTGCTGGAGAAGATTGAACTCAAAGAGCCTCCCTTGTATAAAGTAGTGCTCAACAATGACGACTACACCACAATGGACTTTGTGGTGATGGTGCTCATGATTATTTTTCACAAGACTAAGGAAGAATCCCGTCAAATAATGTTAAGCGTGCACAAAAATGGAAAAGGGCTCTGCGGAGTTTATCCCTATGACGTGGCCGAAACAAAACAAAAACAAGTGGACATGCTGGCGGAAAGGCACAAATTCCCGCTGAAATGCACTTTGGAGGAAGTCTGACAATGGAACTGCCTGAAGTAAGCGGCGAATTAAATGAGGTGTTTCAAAACCTCCAACTTTTTGTTGCCGGAAAAGGGCACGAATATGTGCTTCCCGAGCATTTGCTTTACGCTCTTCTTCAAAACCAGCGGATAAGGCTGCTGATTGAGAATATAGGGGCGGAGCCACAAGCGATAGAAGCTGACCTTGATGATTTTTTTCAGACCAGGCTGGAGCATTTTGACCATATTGAACAACCTCTGGAATCCCTTTCATTTGCGCGCGTGGTTAATGGCGCCCTTGTTCGGGCCATGTCTTCAGAAAAAGGCTACATGGATGTGATAGATGTGTTCGTGTCCATTCTGGAACAGGAGAAGTCGCACGCAAAATATTTTCTAAATAAAACGGGAATCGACCGTTACGTTGCAATAAAAGAAATATCCTGGGGGGATTACAATCCGGAAGAGGATTTTGGCTTCGATGAAGAAGGTCTGGATGTTGAAGATCTGGACAAATATTTTTCCGATGAGGACGAAGTCATTGGCCCTGCAGAAGAGGAAATAGCCGAAGAAACAAAAGAAGCAACTTCCGAAGAAAAAAAGAAGGTCAAACTCAAATTCCTCAAACAATATGCAGTAAACTTGACCGAAGAGGCTAAAAAAGGCAAAATAGACCCTATAATCGGCAGAAAAACTGAACTCAACCGCGTGATGCAAGCTCTGAATCGACGCAAAAAAAACAATCCTCTGCTTGTCGGCGAATCCGGAGTAGGCAAAACAGCTATTGTCGAAGGCCTGGCCCTGAAAATCTCGCAGGGCTCCGTTCCTGAAAGAATAAAAGGCCTCGAAATATGGGGCCTTGACATGGGCTCGATTATAGCCGGAACAAAATTCAGGGGCGAATTCGAGGAAAGACTGAAAAAAATAATGACAGAACTCAAACAAATGGACAATGTCATTCTTTTCATAGACGAAATGCACACAGTTGTCGGAGCCGGCGCCGTGAGCTCCGGCTCTCTGGACGCTTCAAACATATTAAAGCCAGCCTTGAATTCCGGCGAAATAAAATGCATCGGAGCAACTACTTACGACGACTATAAAAACCACATATTGAAAGACAAAGCGTTCAGCAGGCGCTTTCAGAAAATAGACATAGGCGAGCCAAGCGAAAGCGAAACAGTGGCCATACTTGAAGGGCTGAAGCCTTATTACGAAAGCCATTTTGGCGTCACATTCTCAAGGAAAGCCATTGAGACGGCCGTTACACTGTCAAACAGGCACATAAACGACAGATTTCTGCCGGACAAAGCCATAGACGTGATTGACGAGGCCGGAGCCAAGAACACACTGAAGGATGGGAAAAGCAAAAAGATCATAACAACAAGGGACATTGAGCTGGTGGTGGCCGAAATGGCGAACATACCGCCCGCCAAGGTTTCGTCATCGGACATGTCTTTGCTGAAGAATCTTGAGGAAACGCTTAAGAAAACAGTGTTCGGTCAAAACAAGGCCGTCCATAAAGTGACAAAATCCATAAAGATATCCCGCGCGGGAATAGGCAACAAAACAAAGCCAATGGGCTCTTTTCTTTTCTGCGGCCCGACCGGATGCGGAAAAACCGAGCTAGCCAAGCAGCTGGCCGCAAATCTCGGCATACAATTCACCCGCTTCGACATGAGCGAGTATTCCGAAAAACACACCGTCTCCAAGTTGATTGGCAGCCCGCCGGGCTATGTAGGGTTTGAGCAATCCGGACTCCTGACCGAAGCTCTGATAAAAAAACCGCATTCAATCTTGTTGCTGGATGAAATAGAAAAAGCCCATTCAGACGTTTACAACATACTTCTCCAGATAATGGACTACGGCACGCTGACGGACAACAACGGGCGAAAGGCCGATTTCAAGAATGCCATAGTAATAATGACCAGCAATGTGGGAGCCCGCGAGCTGGATGTCAACGAGATTGGATTTTCCCCCGGAGACAGCGTTGAGTCAAACACGAACAAAGCCGTTGAAAAATTTTTCACTCCGGAATTCAGAAACCGTCTTGACGGAATAATTTATTTCAACCCTCTTGACATGGATTTGATGAAGCTGATCGTGTTCAAGTTTATGCATCAATTGTCCGTAGAACTGAAAATCAAAAAAGTCAGGCTGACGCTTGGCGACAAAGCCGCTGACTGGCTGGCAAAGCACGGCTACGACAAAAAAATGGGGGCAAGGCCGCTTGAGCGCCTGATAAAAAATGAAATACAGGAAAAACTTGCCGATGAAATTCTGTTTGGCAAACTGACAAATGGAGGAAGCGTAAAAGTCGATGTGTCAAAAGATAAATTGACGCTGGATGTCCGGGAGAAATAATGCAGTCAAAGAAAAAGCGAAAGAAACCATTGACACTGGAAAATCTCGTTTCCAAAGCAAGCATATCGGAACTGGCCTCCATTGGCTCAATAGTAAATGAAATAGTTAAAATAATCCGGAATCCCAACTCAAGCGCGTCAGAGCTCAAAGACGTCATAGAAGTGGACCCTCCGCTGTCGGCAAAAGTGCTGCGCCGCGCAAACTCCGCCTATTACGGCTTGAGAAGAGACGTCACGTCCATGCAGGAAGCTGTTGTTTTCATGGGATTCAGAGCGCTTAAGGAACTGGTGTTAAACCTGAAGATAGGCAAGGTGTTTGATTCAGACAAGAAAATAGGCAAATATTCCCGCCGCGAATTATGGAAGCACAGTCTGGCAGTGGCGCTGTGCTGCAAAAACATATACCGCAAGGAATTCCGGGAACAGGGCGAAGACATTTATTCGGCGGCCCTTCTTCACGACATAGGAGTGATGGTGGTGGAAGAATTCGCACCCGATGAGTTTAGCCAGATACTTAAAAAAATAGAAAATGAAGGCATTTCCATCTCCGAAGCGGAAAAAGAAATCCTTGGCTTTGACCACACGCAAATAGGCCAGGAACTGGCCGCAAAATGGGATCTGCCTGAGGAGCTGACCAAAGCAATAGGCTTTCACAACCGCCCGCTTCACGCCAGCCCAAAATTTGCCCGCGCAGTCCAAACGATTTTTGTTTCTGACTACATATGCAAAAGCTATAAAATAGGCTTTCAGGATTCCATTTCCAACTTGAAAGACACTTATGAAAAATCTCTTTCAGCTCTCGAGCTAAGCGAAGAGAACGTTGAAATAGTGATTGAAGACGTCTTCGAAGAATTAAAAAAGATGGAAGAAAATGGAGAATTATATCCATGACGCAAGACGACAACTCAAATACAATTGAAGAGCTTCAGAAAAAGCTGCGAAAGCTCGAAATTAGATATAAACAGCTTGACAACGACATGTTTCTTACACGCGAGGAAAGCAAGGAAAATGCCTTTAAATACATAGAGACAGTCGGGGAGCTCAGCAAGAAAAACGAAGAGCTGGAGGCGCTCAAACACAACCTTGAAGACATGGTTGTCAATAAAACAGCGGAACTGGTCAAGCACGAAAAACTGCTTGCCGCCTCCACCGAAATAGGCACCTCAATTCTTGCGACTTTGGACGACACGACAGAGGCGGTAACGCGCTCTCTCAAGAAAATAGCGGAAACTTTTGACGTGGACCAGGCATATGTGCTTGAGAGGTTTTTTGAATGTGAATCCCACGAAATCAACCTGACGCCCAAATATGAATGGCGGAAAGAAAATGTTAAGTCCATCATCGATTCAGAAGTCTTTAAAAATCCATCTTTTTACAATAAATTCCACGAATGGCTGGACCAGCTTAGAGATGGAAAATCAATAAATGGCATTGTCAGAAATTTTTCAAAACACGAACGCGAAGCCATAATTGATCCAAACTCAAAATCTATTCTGATTGTCCCAATAATGATCCATGGACACTTCTGGGGAATTGTCGGACTTAACGACTGCCGCAAAGAACGAATATGGACAGAAAACAAAATTTCAATTTTGGCTTCTGTCGGCAGCGCAATAGCAGGCGCAATTATCCGGGAAAACATAAAGGATGACCTTGAGGCGGCAAAAAAAACAGCGGAAACAGCAGCGGAAGAGGCAAATAAGGCAACAAGGGCGAAATCAGAATTCCTTGCCCATATGAGCCACGAAATAAGAACCCCTTTGAACGGGGTGATCGGGATGGCTGAAATACTGCTAAAGACCAATCTTGACAAAAAACAAAAAGAATGCGTGGACGACCTGGCATTTTCAAGCGACTTGCTGATTTCAATAATCAACGACATTTTGGACTTTTCAAAAATAGAGGCAGGCAAGCTGGAATTGGAGGAGGCTCCCTTTAACCTGCGCGAGCTTATTCAAAAATTGTGCAAGACCATTAAGTATCAGACAGAAAAAAAAGGCCTGGAATTGCATTGCGATTATCCTGACAACTGCCCAGAAAGCGTAGTGGGCGACCCTGTCCGCTTGAGGCAAATATTAATCAACTTGATGTCCAATTCAGTAAAATTCACCAGAACAGGCAGTATAAGCATAAAAATAAAAATGCTTAAAAAAACAGAGAGCAAAGCAATTTTGCAACTGACAGTGGAGGACTCCGGCATAGGAATATCAAAAGAGAATATATCCAAAATATTTGACAAATTCACCCAGGCCGATTCATCCACAACCAGAGTGTACGGCGGCACAGGCTTGGGCTTGCCTATTTCAAAGCTCCTGATAGAAAGGATGGGCGGAGAAATAAGAGTGGAAAGCAAACAAGGCAAAGGCGCTGCGTTCAGTTTTGATTTGCCATTCATGTTAAGCGATGAAAAGATTAAGCAAGAAGAGGAAAACATTGAGTTTTTATGGAACAGGCAGCCGCGCATACTTTTGACTGAAGACAATCTGGTCAATCAAAAAGTGGCGTCCAGCTATCTTGCTGATGCTGGCTGCGCAATCGATCTGGCGGAAAATGGCCTTGACGCTTTGACGCAATTCAGGGAGCATGTTTATGACATGATCCTCATGGATTATCAAATGCCTCTAATGGACGGCTTGGAAGCCACCCGCATTATCAGAAGAATGGAAGCAAACAAAGCTTCAACACCTATAATTGCCCTGACCGCTGGAGCGTCCAAGGCAGGACAAGACAGATGCTTCGAGGCAGGAATGGATGACTATCTGGCAAAGCCATTGAAGTCTCGCGAGTTGCACCGGATGCTGGCAAAGCATTTGTCGCACCTTATGACCAGTTCAAGCGACGCGCAAGACGCAATGGGACACAAAGCCCCGAAAAAAGCAGTAGACTCTGAACCGATATTCGACTACGACGACGCAATTGAAATGATGAACGGCAATAAGAATCTACTCAAAGACCTTCTGGAATATTTTATGAATTCTGTTCCTGAAATGCTGGATCACCTTAAGACAGCTTGTGAAGAAAACGACCACCACACATCGGAAAGACTTTCCCACACCATGAAAGGCATGGGCGCAAATCTCGCGGCAAAGCGCTTTGCCAAAACAGCGATGCGTCACGAAAGAGCCTCCGCTGAAAAGGCATCCGACAAATACCCAAAAATGCTCGCACAGCTCCGCAACGAATACAAAGATTTTAAAGAAGCAATTTCTGATTTTATTTAAAAATCCAAAAACCTATTGACAAAATGGAAAATAAACCTTATTATAGAAAGACTGTTCAACCGGTTGAACCAATAATAAGGAGATTAAATCTGTATAATGCGCAGGGCAACCATATCCGACATAGCGCTCGAAGCAGGAGTTGACAAATCGACGGTATCCATTGTTCTAAACCGCAAGCCTCTTGCTGACCGGATTGCCGACTCCACAAAACAGCGAATTTTCTCAATAGCTGAAAAGCTTGACTATCTGCCATCTATGACAGCGAAGTCATTGTCAAGCGGAAAGACAAACACACTTGGAATAGTTCTTGGCGACATTGGCTCTTCTTACGGGGCTGGACTTGCCGAAGCCGCGCTTGAAGCCGCCGATGCCAGAGGACAGCAACTCTTGATTTCCGTCACAAAATGGAATAAAGACAAAGAGCTTGAGTGCCTGGAAAATCTTATGCAGCGCCAGGTTGAAGGGATTATTTTCTGTCCGTTGGCTCTGACTAAAAATTCAAAAATTTATAAAAAAATAGTCAAACATCGCTTTCCTGTCGTTCTTTACAATTATCAATTAGAAGGCATTTCATCTGTGCTTTCTGACCTTGCACCTGGAATGAACGAAGCAGTGGAGCTGCTGGATCAAAGCAAGCCTAAAACAATTGGCTATGCCTCTCCCTCACAGCAACCAGGCAACAAACTTGAATCTTTTAAGAACGCATCCGACAAAACTGACGCAAAACTGATAACGTGCGAAGGAGACGAAGAAACTATTGCCAAGTCAATAAGGGCAAAATATCCGGAATGCAAAGCCTGGATAATATCTTTCGACGAAGCAGCCCAAAGGGTAATAAACGCGCTGAGCAAACACGGACTGCGAACACCTGAGGACATTGACATAATTGGGATCGACGGCACAAAATGGGGGGCATGCAACACTCCGGCCTTGACAAGCATAAAACAAGACTGCCAACTGTTGATGAAAAATGCGGTGGATTTTTTGCTTGACTATCCGAATGAAGCGAAGACTATTTCAATCCCAACAAAACTGATAATAAGAGACAGCGTCAAGTTAAAGACAAATTAATAAAGGGTTTAAAATGTTGAATCAAAAATTTATTGAAGCGCACGTCCATATGGACGCCTGGGACAAGCGGACAAGAGATTATGTTGAAAAGGGCCCCATTGAGCAATTTTGGGTCATGGACACGCACTTTGAGGAAATGCGCAATCCGCGCCACGTGAAACAAGAAGTGATACTGCAGGCGGGAAAAGATATGCCTGAGAAGATAATTCCTTTTGCCATGATAAAATGGGGACGCGGCGCAGAGCAGGTGGAGGAATACTTTGAAAAGGGCTTTGTGGGCCTTAAGGCAATTGTCCCGCCAAAGCCATACAACGACCCTGATTTTCTGCCCATTTACGAAGCCGCCGAAAAGTTCAAAATGCCCATTCTGTTCCACACCGGAATCATTGCTATCTCAAAAGACGGCTGGAGCGACTACAACAAAAACAGAGGATACGGACCCGCAAATATGCAGCCCACTTACCTGGCCACAATAGCCGACCTCTTCCCGGAGCTTGTAATGATCGGCGGACATCCCGGGTTCCCTTTCACAGAACAAACCGACCACAATTTGTATTATTATTCAAACTACTACCATGACATTTCAGGAACCCTGCCTATCGAATGGTTTCTCAAAGCCCTCGGGAAAAAGACCTGCTTTTATTACGCCGGAATGGACTTGTTTATTGAAAAGCTGCTTTTCGCAACCGACCATTGCGTCGGCAATGAAGACTCTGAAAAATGGGCGGAGGAACGCAGGACCGCGCTGTTTTTATTCCTGAAGCACTACGCGCACACATACAGCTGGTGGAACCAGCTGGAGAATTTATGGTATAAAAACGCTGAGCGAATAATGGGCAAAGTATTGAAGGCTCAATCAGAGCTCAGGTAAAAAAGGAGTAGCATATGCAAAAACCAAAAAAGGAGAGAAGAGTACTGCCGTTCACACTCATTGAATTGCTCGTTGTGATTGCCATCATCGCAATTCTGGCAAGCATGCTTTTGCCTGCGCTGAACAAAGCAAAGGACAAGGCAAGAGCCATATCCTGCGCCAACAAGCTAAAGCAACTCGGAACCGGCTTTGCGCTGTATGTCAATGACTATCAATATATGCCGTATTATAACAAACAATTGGATGGCATATGGTATAAATGGTATGGCTTGATACTGCCTGTGTTGAAAAGTAATTTAGACAGCAGCTATGCAAGCGAAAGTATTTGGAGCAAAGATAACATTTTTCATTGTCCTTCGTATTCGGAAAATACGGCAGAAAGCGCAATATATAAAAGTTATGCAATGAATTACTACATTGACGGGCTTAAAATAACTCATCCGCGCATTTCCTGGCAACCTTCCAAGAGAATGCTGCTGGGAGAAAAAACTATGACATATGGCGGAACTGACTATGCTAAAATAGCCAGCAAAGTCGAAGTGGGATTCAGACATTCCAACAATTCAAACATAGCGTTTATTGACGGGCATGTGACCTCTGCTCATTACAATGACCCCAGGTGGACTTTGGATTGGTATAAAGACGGTTTTTTCAGATGGGACAATAACAAATAGCAACCGCTATTGATTTAAACTTGTAAAAACAAACAAAACACAATGAAGAAAGGCGCGATTAATGAAGAATTTTATGCTTGCAACTATGGCTTTTGTCATTGGCGTTTCCACAGTGAAAGCCTCTGAAGCCAACATGGGATTCTATAAATTTGAAAAGCGAAGCGGCATACAAAACATTCGCTTGTCTGACGGGACAAAACTTGTGTGCTTAATTCCACAGCTGCATATACCTGAAGGCAAACGCTTCAAATGGGGCAATTTTACATATTCCAAAAACGCAGAATGTTTAAAAAAAGACGGAGTTTTAGAATATAGCAACACCGGATTTTACAAAAAAGAATCAGAGCAAAATGGAGTAAAATTAAACGCCGACATTCAAGTTTATTACAAGCTGGCGCTTGATCAGCAAGGCAAAATAACAGCGCATTATGATTTCACCAACAATGGCGACTCCGTTTTTCTAGAGCCCTATTGCAACGTAAAGATAAATCCTGAATTGCTGAAGAATCAAGAAGGCGTCATATCTAAAATAGATGGAAAAGCCAAGACTTTCAACTTCGGCAAAAAAGCAGAGGCTGACTCTGTTGACTATACTGGTGGGAAAGGCAAGGACCTGCGCATTTTAAAAATGGAATTCAACACCATTCTCGGCAAGCCTTTTATCATAGAATCTGGAGCCAAAGCGCATCTGCGTTTAAAAAACGAAGGCGCAATAATGGTCTACGATAGAGATCATTTTGCAAAGCATATCTACAAGCAACCGTTAGACTGGAAAGAGTTCAAAGCCGGAGAAAAATTTGCAATCGATTTTGTGCTGCAATTGCCTGAATGCTCAACAATAGCTCCTGAAAAAAAACAGGCCATCGCAAATAAAATAAAGGACAGCAACAAGCCGATCAAAAAAACGCTTCCAATAGTAGTTGACAACAATGAAAAAATTGACATTTTTAAGTATGAAAAAGAAAACAGGCCAGAGCGGGCAGTCATTAAAAATGGAACATTTTATCGTCGCGGAAAACCTGTTTTCTTTGTGGGCCCATGGTTGAACAGCCACTTCAAGGACAACGCAAAGCAAATACCTGTAAAAGAATACCATGACATGCCGTCGCACAACAATAACTTCAACGCCGAAATAGCCCAACAAGTGGGCTTTAACACCTGTCATCCGCAATATATGGGTTTTGACACATTGAAAAAAGCAGGCGTTTTTGATCGCTACCCCAACTATATAAAGTCGCGGGAGACTTGTATTGAAGGATTAGCCAAGGGCTATAAAAATATGCCGCTGGTTGTCGACTACGCACATATAGGATGGCTTTTTGACAATCACTGGAGAAAATGGTTTAAGAAAGAAATTTTTCAGAAAAACACGCAATGCCATGGCTTTGTTCCATTTAATCTTGCGCATCCAAGCGCTTGGAAAGTTCAGAAAACTTTTTGGCAGGACGGAGCCCGGACATTCCTGAAATACGGAGCCAATCCATGGATTTATGAACTTTTCAACGAGCCGTCATATGACAGCCGAGATGAGATTAACCAAAAGGCTTTTATTGACGCTCTTTCAAAGAAATACAAGAGCATTGAAGAAGTCAACAAGATTTGGGGCAGCAATTTCAAGTCATTTGAGCAAATAGTGTCAAGCCCTGTGGTAGAACGTCAAAAAGGACTTCAAGTTGAGTGGTTTAAGTTCATTGAAAATCAATGGGTTGATATTCTTAAAAAAGGAAAACAAGCCATTCTTGAAATTGACAAACGCCCTGACATTTACTTCTCCCAGCAACGCGGCATTTCAGGATCGTTTTTGTCAACCAGAAATGGCTTTGACGAATATAAAGTAGCCAGAGCCATGGATATTGTAAACACTGAGGGTGGCATAACATTCAAATTTGGGAAAGCCATAAAAAGCAGCAACCCGATGGATGAATATGTAAACACAAACATGGCAATGCATCTTGACATGTGCCGTGCCATTGCGGAAGAAAAGCCGGTGATTGACACCGAACAGTCTACACGCAGGCACAGCTCGACAGGAAGACGCATCCCATCCAAGAAAGGCGACCTTGTCTTAATGCTTTGGAACCAGGCAATTCACGGCTCAAGCATGTCTTTGCTGTACAACTGGAGCAAGCGTTCATGGCAATGGAAGCCTCAAAGCATAAAGGGGGCAGAAGAATTTGTAAATTTGCCCGGAATGCATTGGGCCGCAGGTTGTTTGTTAAATCCCTATTGCTATCCCAAAGAAGCTCTTAGCGGCTTGAATGAGTTTGACAATCAGATAAAACGCCTTGCGGAAATCGTTCTGCCGCGTCCCAGAATAAAAGGAACAGTGGCATTGCTTTTGTCTAATCCCAGCCGCCGCCACACGGGAAGCATAGAGTCTGAATTCACATTGCTATACCAAGCGGCGACTCTCACAAACTATCCAAAAGATGTTCTCTTTGAAGAGCAGCTACCCAAGGGGTTTGCCAAAAAATACAAAGCCATTGTCAGTCCATTTTGCCGTTATGTCAATCCAGAAACTTTGTCGTTTCTTCAGGAATACGTCAAAGATGGCGGAGTGCTGATTTTGAACGGAATGGACCTTGAATCTGACGAATACGGAAAAGCAATTGACGGCAATTCTTTTATAGGACTGAAGAAACGCCAAGAACTGACAATGCCCATACCGGCAAAAATGCGCCTCTCAATTGAGCCTGAATCTGGATATCCCCGAGAGCCTTTGTCAGTCAAAATGAAGGTTATTCCTGTTCTAGGCGAAGCGAAAGCCATTGCTGTATCCGAACAGCGCGCGATTCCTCTTGTCACCCTAAAAAAGCTTGGCAAAGGAAGAATTTATTATGTGGCCTGTGAATTGAACAAGAGCAACTGGGCCACAGTTCTGTCAAGCATACTCAAAGATGCCGGGCTCAAAAAGACCTTTACGGTGCGCGCCGAAAACAACAGTCTTTTGCCGGGTGTTGAAACTCAGGTGATAGACAGAGGGGACAAAAAATTATACTATTTTGCGAATTGGAAAAACATCAGCGAAATGGCCAAGCTGTCTATAAAAGACATTTCTTCCAGAGACTGGACCCTTTCATTTCCAATGACTAGCGCTCAGTTGAAATCTCCTTCAGGAAAAGACTTCTGGAGCGCGTCTGAATTGCGAGAAGGCATTCCGGTGTTCTGCCCAGGCTGGGAGACTCAGCTCCTTTTGCTTGAATCAGGAAAGACGGCCTCCACCAGAAGCATATCTATTGCGGAGATGAAGTCTAATTTCCAAAAAAGAAAAACGCAAGACAAAATATATGCTAAAAAAGTGGCGGAGGACATGAATCGTTATATGGCAAAAGAAAAAGAGCTCAACGTTTACTCAGGCGTCAATAAAGCCAATTGTGTTCCCATTAATATTTCCAAACAATGCAACATGGGCTTTAAAGATGAAATAAACGGAGACAAGAAAGGGGGAACATCAGATCAAGGCGACAATGATCTTCGCGCTTTCCCTACAGGCCATAAAATATTTGCAGGTGTTCCGTTCAATGTTATAAATCCAGAAAAGAACAACGGGACATCAATGATAACCTTGCGCTCAAAAGAACGCCCGTACTTTCCAGAAATTGTCAAGGATATCCCTGTCAACAACAAATTCAAGTCGATCTATTTTTTGCACACAAAACTTTGGGGCGGAAAAAACGCTCTTTACATTGTTCATTATTCAGACGGCTCCAAACTAAAGATCCCATTGGTCAGCGGCAAAAATATTCGCGGCTGGTGGAATCCACGCAGGCCTGAAAATGGAAAATTAGCCTGGAGCGGAAAAAATGCGCAAGCAAAAATAGGGGTTTATTGCTGGAAGTGGGAAAATCCAGACCCTAAAAAAGAAATCAAATCCATTGATGTCAAAACTCAAGGAATGCTGCTGGGAACAATCGCAATGACCGGAGAAAAATGACAAGAGCAACTAAGCCTTCTGCAAATTATCCAAAGCAGCGGAGATATTATATGAAAATTAAAAAAAGTAATTCGTTCACACTCATTGAATTGCTCGTTGTGATTGCCATCATCGCAATTCTGGCAAGCATGCTTTTGCCTGCGTTGAGAAACGCCCGCGAAAGCGCCAACCGCATTGTCTGCGTAAATAATCAGAAGCAATTGTTTCAAGGATTTGCAATGTACGACAACGATTATGACGGATATTGGCCCTCGCCCAAGAATACTTCAGGCGCATGGACCTGGAAGCAGGCAATTGCGCCTTATGTAAGCGCGGAAGGCAAGGAAGATGTGGCGGACAGCGGAACAGTATTCGCCTGTCCTTCCGCCAAAGGACAGAAAAGGACTTATGGAATAAACTATTATCTAGCGTACGATATTGTCTCTCAGTGTTCCGAAATCCCCATAAGGCCAACTATGCTAAAAAAACCTGAAAAGCGAATACTCCTTGCCGATTCTGACAACCTCTACACTGATATTTCCAATTACGGCACGGATTCATGCACTGTTTATGTGTCATGGCGGCATCATCCTCAAAAGGCAAATTTTCTTTTTGCAGACGGAGCGGTTCAACTTAGAAAGTTTGAGCCATTCGCCAAATACGGATTTTTTGACAGCTGGACTTATTATTACGTTGGACGCAAATAAAAAATAATAAAAAAATAATAAAAAGGACTGTTTGTATGACAAAATTTAAGAAGAGCGCCGTTTCCGCATTATTCGCAACTTTGTCTTTTGGGACAATTTTATGGGGAGCAAAAGTCGGGGAGCAAAAGTCGAAAAAAGCTTCTGAAAGATTCGGACTGGAATTGGGAGTTGAAGACAAATTTTCCCGACAGGGACGCTTCAAAGGCTTGGCTGAGGCATGGCATCTGGATGTAAAAAAGAAAAACGTTGTTCCTTCTCTCTCAACTGATTGCGTGTCCAAACCCTATTCGCAAAAATTTGAGCTTTCCCCGACAAAAGGATCAACGGCAACAGCTTATCTTATGTCTGGCGGACGCAGGAGAGGTTCGCGTGACGACTTTATTGGCGTTATTCCAGGTCGGGTTTACGAATTAAAATTCATGGCAAAAACAATCGGAGACTGCAGCGCTAAATGCAGCTTGATGATGTTTGAGGGAAGCAAATGGTCCTCAAAAAATATTCGCAGCAATAGCTATGTCGCCATGCAGTCTCAAGACTGGAAAGAATATACATATTTTTTAAGAATCCCAGAAAAAGCTAATGCCGCAATTGTGCATTTCACTATAAAAGGAGGAAAAGGAGCATTGTTTATAGACGACTTTAAAATGAAGGAAATATCAGTTGACAAAATGCCTGTTGACGGCAATAAAAATCAGGCAGGCATTCTGCCGCGGCAAAGAAAATTAAAAAAATTAAAAGCCAAGAAAAATTGTGAGACAATCCCGCATAACTCCAAAGGATACGCGATCCTGCCTGTAAAAAAAGTTCCAACAATATGCTATAACGGCAAGCCCATGTTTTCGCAATTATTCTTTAACGGCACCTGGAACCATGAAAAAGTTCAGAGCGACCAGGCAAAAGATTTTATCAAAGCCGGAATTGACGGCGTGTTTATGGCCTCTGCTCTTGACTGGGGCCCCGAGTTCGCCTCGGGAGGCATTTCCGATTATGGCAAGCCGTATTTGAACCTTGACAAGCGCATCAGAAAAGCTCTGGAGATGAATCCCAAAGCCAATTTCATGCTTAATATCCACATGAATGTGCCTAAAAGCTGGTTTCATAAACATCAAGACGAAATGCTTAAGGCATATGACGGAACACGCATTGATCTTGGCAAAAGAAATTCGGGAGCGGTTTCTTTTGTTTCAAAGCTTTGCAGGCGCGAATCAAGCAAAAGACTCAAAAAGCTGATTCGATTTATAGACAAACAAGAGTACGCTGATTCAGTGATGGGCTTTATCATGTTTTTTGGGCAATCTGGAGAGTGGAATTGGTTCAAGCCCGGCGCCGGCATTCCAGACAGAGTCAGGCTTGGGGACATAATGACAGACCATTCAAAAGCTAACACGGACGCCTTTAGGGATTGGCTCAAGAAAAATTATAAAAACGACATAGCTTCTTTAAATAAGGCATGGGGCGTTAATATTTCAGAATTTGACAAGGCCACAGTTCCGAAAGACGACGAATTAAAACGCATGAAAGGCCCGCTTTTCAATGACCCCCTGCAAAACCGCAAAGCTTTGGACTACTGGAACTACTATTCAATAGAAAGAACTGAAACATTGCTGTATTTTGCCAGGGAAGCCAAAAAAACGACAAAAATACCGCGATTGGTTGGCGCATACTACGGAGCAGGAATATATGGAACGGTAGGCGGAGCAAAGAATATTTTGCGTGGAGGAGGCGGAGGATTCCAGCATGTCATTAATTCGCCTTATATAGATTTCCTTTGCAACCCCAATTTCTATACGATTGAAAATGTTGGCGAGCATTGCCCCACACAAAATCTTGTTGACAGCATTTATCTTCACGGGAAATTCCATTTTTTTGAGTATGACCATCCAACAAGCACTGGAGATTTTGATGACAAAAAAAATGGCTTTGCGACGCATAACAAAAAACGCGCGCCAAAATCTTTGAGGGAAAGCGTTGCCGTAATGAAGCGCGATTTTTCCTGGGCTTTTTGCAAAAACATGGGAATATGGTGGTGGGAAATGGGCCGCCAGACCAGCGCGGGAAGCTGGTTCAATGCGCCGGAAATTTTAAAGGCTCTGGCTTCCTTTCAAAAGATTGGCAATGACAGCCTGAGCAAAGACCGCGTTTCTGTCAGC
Source organism: uncultured Victivallales bacterium (assembly GCA_964651145.1). Taxonomy (GTDB): domain Bacteria; phylum Verrucomicrobiota; class Lentisphaeria; order Victivallales; family GWF2-45-14; genus CAZYVR01. The sequence continues at coordinate 17,131 of CAZYVR010000020.1, forward strand.
GAAATAGCCGTTGTTTACAGTCCGGAATCTTTTCGCGCCCTGACTCCTGTTGAAGGCGGCTTGGGACGAGATTTGGTGACAAAGCAGCTTGACGCTTTTGGAAAAATAGGAGCTCCATATGACTTGTATCATATGGAAGACATTAAAAAGGCGCGTCCTTACAAACTTTACATTTTCTGGAACTCGTTTCTTATGTGCGACGAAGACCGGGAAGCCATTCGGAATGTATTGAAAGAGAACAAAGCCACAGCTCTTTGGATTTACGCGCCCGGCTATTCCGACATTGAAAAGGGGAAGTCTGTGGAAAATATGGAAAAGCTGACAGGCATCAAGTTTAAAGCCAACGATGGGAACTCCTGGCCGCGGGTTGCAATAACCAATCCTTATCATCCGATTTCAAAGAAATTTCATGGAACAACTGTGGGATTGGAGCAAATGATAAACCCTGAATTTAATGTGGTGGACAAAGACGCCGCCATTCTTGGGCGCGCGGAGCTTTCCGGCAATCCCGCATTCGCAATCAAAGACTTTCCTGACTGGAGTTCCATATATATAGGAGCCTATCCGCTTTCGCCAGCTCTTATCAGAAGCGTGTCGGAATATGCGGGCGTTCACATCTACAACAATGCCGATGATGTTTTGGCTGTAAACAAATCGTACTTTTCAATCCATTCAACAACGCCTGGCAAAAAGAAGATCAAGTTGCCGCTTAAAGCGAATGTTTATGATTTGTTTGACAACAAAAGCGTTGTTGAAAATTCATCTGAATTCGATGTTGAAATAACCGGGCCTGACACAAAGCTCTTCTTGATTTCGGCTCCAGGAAAAAACAAATAAAACGATAAAAAAAGCCCGCTGGCTGAGCGGGCTTTTTTTTTGCTTGTCCGATGCCGAATCAGTTCACTTGAAGAACAGAAGGGTCGCAGTATTCGGGCGGGACAAATCCCAGAAGCTTCAGACATTGTTGTTTTTTGTGTTCCTAAGGATAATTTTCAACTAGGCGTTCAAGCGCTTTTCGATTTTATTTTCCGGCAATGCCGCGAGATAGCTTCGGGCGCCTCTGGCATTGCTTCCATCAACAACATCTGCAAGCGAGCCGACCAGCAGATTCATTCTGCTTGCTTCGTTTTTTAACTCTTCGCTTGCGGCCGCTGACTCTTCAGAATTGGCGGCTGCAGACTGGGTTAGCGAATCAAGCTGAGAAAGAGCCTCATTTACGCCCTCAATTCCTTTGGTCTGCTCTTGAGAAGCCGTATTTATCTGGTCTATCAAGACTGCTATTTTTGCGGAATTATCTACGTTGACAGCAAATGCTTCGCGCGTTTTTCCAGTAAGCTCCAAGCCGTTGGCTACGGCTGTCATAGTGCCTTCTATCATAGCGCTGGTTTCTCTTGCGGATTGAGCCGCGCGTTGCGCAAGATTTCTAACTTCCTCCGCCACAACGGCAAAACCTTTCCCTGCCTCCCCTGCCCTGGCTGCTTCCACTGCGGCGTTAAGGGCCAAGAGGTTGGTCTGAAAAGCTATTTCATCGATGGTCTTTATGATTTTTCCTGTTGCTTCGCTCTTGGAGCTGATGAGGTCAATTGCGTCTTTCAGGCTGTCCATATATTTGCCGGCTTCATTTGCCGACTTTTCGACCTTATGCGCCTGGAGCGCTCCTTCGTAAGCGCTTTGGGCGTTTTGGGCGGTCATTGAGGCCATCTCTTCTATATTGCTTGCTATTTCCTCAAGCCTGCTTGCCTGTCCGCTGGCTCCCTCTGCCATTGTCTGGCTGGACTGCGCCACTTGTGTTGCGGCTGTCGCCACGAACTCGGAAGAACTGCCAAGCCCTTTGATTATTCTGCCAAGAGCTTTTACAATCCTACTGCTGAAGATCGAGCCGGCAACCACTCCAATCACAATAAGAACGCCTGACACGATAATGATAACCCAAGTCAACATGGAAATTTCTTTTTTAGCTTCAGTTTTCAGGCTTTCAGTAAAACCCATTATTTCCTTTACAGGGACAGTGGCAATCAGCGAATAATTGTATTCCCCTATTTTTATCGGGGAGAATGCCGTTAATTTGTTTATGCCTTCGAACTTATATTCATCAACTCCTGTCATCCATTTTAGAATTTTATTTTCCATAAGACTTGCCAGTTCGCCGTGCTTGGCTAACGTTGTAAAATTGTCTTTTAGGGAAAGTGTGGGGTGGCTGATGACTACGCCTTTGTCATTCACAATATAGCAATATCCAGTTTTGCCAAATCTGGCATTTCCCAAGACGGCCCATATTGCATTCCAATTGAAATTGAGAACAACCACTCCCATTAATTTTCTGTCTAAATATATAGGGGCAGTGGCTCTCAAGGCAACTTTTCCGGTATTGGCCGCAAATTCTACTTTAGAAAACGCAACTGTTCCCTGAGTTTGATTTATCGCTTCCTTAAACCAGGGCGCGTCTTTCTTCAACTTCAAATCTTTGTTAATTTCTCCATCCTGATACTTTGCCACTTCCATTCCGTTTTTGTTCAGGAGTCTGACCTGATTGTACAGAGGCAGGCGCTTATTGCCGATAAGCTTTACTGAAGACTTGCCAAAGGCGTCAAACTCTTCATTCAATCTGAGAAGAGAGGCAAGGACTACCGTCCTGGTTAAGTCATCCATGTAATCGCTGCCGCATATAATCCAGTCCCAGCCTGGATAATATGTATAAACAACTAATTTTTCGCGTCCTTCAAAATCATAGTTTAAACGCTTAATTTCTCCTGCTTTTTTAAATTTGAGAGCTTCTCCCAATTTTTGCAGATTCAAGTCTGTTATAATGTTTTTGCCAATGAATTTTTCGTCTCGGCTAATCAACACTTTGCCCTTGGAATTAATAACAAAAACATAGCCTGATTTGCCTATTTTGGAGCTTAGAATAGATTTAACCAGTTCGGGTTCCAGCTCTTTAATGCCGACATACAGGATGCCTGTCAGGTTGTGAGAAGTGTCATAAATAGGTTTATAGGCAGTAATGTACCAGGCGTTGACCACAAAGGCGCGGCCATAATATGTTTTGCCGTCAAGGATGGTTGAAATAACTTTGTTCTTTTCGCCATCTGGATTGACTGCGGGAATGTATGTGCTTATTGCGCGGTTTCCATCAAGCTTTTTAACCGTTGTTGCGATCCTCAGCATATCGCCGGCTTTGTTCATGCGCTGAAAAATTGTACAGGTGGCGCCCGTCAGCGTTGTTATTTTATCCACAAACGGCGTGACCTTATTAAAGTCCTTGTTGGGCTGAATAGTTTCTTTGCCTATTTTCATTAGCGGCAAGTCAAGCGAGTCAACTTTTTTGGAAAACTGATTTAGAGCGCCCCAGTGAATTTTCTGCTTAGTGTCTAAAGCGCAAGATCCAGCTTGATCCAAAATATATTTGGCGACAGTTAAGTCAGTTTTGACCTTTTTTTGCAACAAAGTGTTCTGAGTTCGACAGGCAGTAAGAATCCCCTCTAAAATTCTGGTGATCTCTTTTTGCTCCCTGCCATTTGCTGATTCGCCTTTGCCGTTTTTTGCAGCCAGGTAATTTTTAATGACAGACGATCCGGCAAGAGTTTGCAAGTGGTCCCGGAAATTATTAAGGAGCTCCTCCAGAGAGCGTTTCTCTGCTTCAATGCCTTTTTCTGCCAGCTTAAGCGCGTTGCCTTTTGCTTCTGTAAATGATTTATTGACAGATTTGTTTCCGAATTCCCAAAACTGCCAGAGGCAGACTGCGGCAACAATGCCTACAGGGATTATTGCCAGACCCAATGCGCCCAGTATCAACTTAACTTTTAATGACGAGTTCATTGCCATGTTATTCTCCTAGCTTAATTCTATTGCCTTATTGTCGTTCCGGTGATCTTGCTTTTGCTCACCTATTTACAATATCGCAACACAAGCAAAGATTTTATATAATTATAAGACAACGACAATAATAATTCAATCATATATTAAGCAATAAACATTAATTATATCCTGAATCGCAACCCGATAGTTTTTTTTCTGAGTTTAAAGAAATAAAAAAAAGCCCGCTCAACTAGCGGGCTTTTTTTTGCTTGTCCGACGCCGAATCAGTTCATTTGAAGAACAGAAGGGTCGTAGTCTTCGGGCGGGACAAATCCCAGAAACTCCAGGCATGTCGCCGCAAGAGAGCTTATGCCCAATCCTTCGCGGAGTCCTGTTTTGTATTCATCTTGATATGTGGGATCGTATATGATGCATGGAACAGGGTTCAGGGAGTGGCTTGTCTTTGCCGCTGACTGGCCTTTGACGTTGAGCTTTATATTTCCTGACTTGTCATGCTCATACATATCGTCCGAATTTCCGTGGTCGGCGCTTATAATCAGAATGCCTCCCGCTTTTTCAACTTCTTTTCTTATGCGCTCGACACAAAGATCCACTGCGCCCATCGCCACAAGGACAGCCGGATAAATCCCAGTGTGTCCCACCATGTCGCCATTTGCCAGGTTGAGTCGGATAAATTCGTATTTGCCGTACTCTATTGCTTGACAGACATTGTCGGTTATTTCGGCGCATTTCATCCATGGGCGCTGCTCAAATGGAACAATGTCCGAAAGGATTTCAATGTATGTGTCAAGATTGTCGTCGAACTTGCCGGAGCGGTTGCCGTTGAAGAAATAGGTGACGTGCCCGAATTTCTGAGTTTCGCTGATGGCCAGCTGGCTGACGCCGGAGGCGCAGAGAAACTCGTCCATGGTTCTGTCAATAGCGGGCGGCACTACCAGATATTTTTTAGGCGCGTGCAAATCGCCGTCGTATTCCATCATTCCGGCAAACATGACGTTCAGCTTGGGGCCGCGATAAAACTTGTCAAACTCTGTATCTTCAAAGGCGGCTGTCATTTCAAGCGCGCGGTCTCCGCGAAAGTTGAAAAATATGACTGAGTCGTTGTCAATGATGGGGCCGATCGGCGTCTCGCCGTCGTCTGAAATCACAAACGGCGGAAGATCCTGATCTATTGCTTCTGTTTCCTTGCGAAGCTCCACAACAGCCTCGTGAGCGGATTTAAAGCATTTGCCTTCGCCCTTTACGTGTGTTCCCCAGCCTTTTCTGACCATGTCCCAATTTGCGCCGTAGCGGTCCATGGTGATGTTCATCCTGCCGCCGCCTGAGGCTATGCGAAAATCGCAGCCGTCTGTGTTGAGTCCGGCTAGGAACGCCTCGAATGGGTCGATATATTCCAAGGCCGATGTTTCCGGCACGTCGCGTCCGTCGAGAAGAATATGAATGCGCGCTTTTTTGACGCCCTCGGCTTTTGCTTCCTGAAGCATTGCCTTGAGGTGGTCTATATGGCTATGGACGTTGCCGTCTGAAAAAAGTCCCATAAAATGAAGGGTTGACTTTTTTGAAACGCAATTTTCAACGAGTTCTTTCCACACTTTGCCTTCGAATATTTTTCTGCTTTCGATGGCGTTGGCCACAAGCGAGGCTCCTTGTGAAAAGACTCTGCCACAGCCTATGGCGTTGTGTCCCACTTCGCTGTTGCCCATGTCCTCGTCGGAAGGCATTCCGACAGCCTTGCCATGCGCGTTGAGTTTTGTGCTTGAGCATTCTGCCATAAGTCTGTCAAGAGCGGGGGTGTTGGCGTTCAGAAAAGCGTCGCCGTCTTTATATTTTCCAAATCCCACGCCGTCCATTATCAGCAGCACGACAGGGCCTTTGCGTTTTATAAAATTTTTATTTTGTTTCAAAGCAGGAAGCATGTGTGTTTTCTCCAGATTAAATAATATTTTCAATGAATGAGCTGTGAATAACTATCCTCTTCTGCCGGGGGTGCGTCCCTGCAGAACTCCGCGCGTTGAGCTTTCCACAAATTCTATGAATTCAAGGACTTCTGGCAATTGCGGCAATTCAGATTTGATTTCGGCAAGGGCGTTTTTAGTGTTCTTGCCGCTTCTGAAAAAGATTTTGTAAACATTTTTAAGGGCGCGAACGGATTCTTCCGAGAAATTGTTTCTGGAGAGGCCCACTTTGTTTATTCCTCTTATCGCGCCGTTTCTGCCGTCGGCAATCATAAACGGAGGAACGTCCATAGATACTATTGAGCCGCCGCTCAGGACAGCAAAGCGTCCTATCCGGCAAAACTGGTGGACGCCGGTGAGCCCCGAAAGCAGGGCATTGTTGCCAATGTTCACGTAGCCTGATATTCCAGCCGCCACAACCATTATGACTTTGTCTCCAAGCACGCAGTTGTGAGCGACATGAGCGTTGGCCATAAGGAAGCATCCGTTGCCTATTGTCGTTGCGGAATCCGGTTTTGTTCCGGTGTTTATGGTGACGCCTTCCCTGAATATATTGTTGTTGCCTATATTAAGGTAAGTGACTCCGCCTTCAACTTCATAATCTTCGGCTTGGGTGCCGAGTGCGGCAAAAGGAAAAACCGTGTTGTTTTCGCCCAGCGTTGTGTGCCCGCTGATATGACACTGACTTATTAATTTTGTTCCCGCGCCTATTTTAACATTCGGCCCGACAACACAAAACGGTCCTATTTCCACATTGTCGGCGATTTCCGCCTTGGCGTCCACAACGGCTGATGGATGGATTACAGACATCTTTAAATCTTCCTTAAATAAATAAATTGTCGGCTTTGGGCCGTAAAAAAAATCCCCTGAAAGGCCTGTGCGGCGCAAACAGGGGGTGAGCGGTCATTCAAACACGCTTTGTGGCGCGTCTGTTATTTTTTCGCTTTCGCCGCGATAGCTTCTCTTACTTTCGCTTTGCATCTTGAGATGTACGCTTTGTGGCGCGCCTTTTTCTTCACTTTGTTAGTTTGCTGACTCATGGTCCCAGCTCCCTTGTTGTTTGCTATAAGATTAATATTTTAAATTAGCCTAAAGAAGAGAAAATTAGCGACTTTCCTTGTGAATTCAAATCAAAACGGAACAATATTTCATTTTCATTTGCAAATAACGGGAGTATTTTACGTTTGATTGCGAAATTATACACAAAAAAAAAAGGTTTTAAAATGACTTGCATCAAAAAGCTTTCCATATTTCTGGCTCTGACGGCGTTTCTCTGTCCGTCAGCCCATTCAGACACGCCCGTCCTGTCAGACAAATCAAAAGTTCTAGCCTCTGCCGCGCTTGCGACGGCAAAAGCTTATCCGGATTCCGACAGCATCATTCTCGACGATTATGAAAAGGTAATCTACAAGAAGAACGGGACATACAAGACCTGGGAGGAGCTTTATGAAAAAATCCTGACAGAAAAGGGAAAACGCGAAAACAAAACCCTTTCTTTTCATTTCACTCTTCCCTATTCGACGGCGAAGGTCCTTCTGCTTGAGATAATCAAGCCGGACGGGCGCGCTGTAAAGGTGGACGTGCCCAAAAACTCCCGCGTGATGGTTGACCGCTCCCAGATGGGAAGCAATATTTACAATCCCAACAATAAAGCACTCAAGCTAACAATCCCTGAGCTTGAAATCGGCGACATTATTCATTATGTATTCTTCAAGGACAATGTAAAGACAAGGGTGCCTGACTCCTGGAGCGGCTACAACGTCTTCGAATACACGAACCCGATAATTCACGCGGAGCTGGAAATAACTGCCCCAGCCGAGCTGCCTTTGATAAACATAAAGCTGCGCGACCATACAAAAGACTCTGTCTCATTCAGCAAAAAGGAAAAGGATGGCAGGATCATCTACAAATGGAACGTTAAAAATGTTCCAAGGATATTCAAGGAGCCAGGTATGCCTCCGTATTGGACGGTTGTCCAGCGTGTTATCTCCAGCACTATCCCAAATTGGCAATATGTGTCAAAGTGGTATTGGCAGCTCTGCAAGCCGCGTCTGGAAAAGACAACTCCTGAAATGAAGGCCAAAGTTGCCGAATTGACTTCCGGCATAACAGACAGGAATAAACAAATCGATGCCATATTCCGGTTTGTCTCTCAAAAAATCCGCTACATGGGAATAACCACCGAAAAAACTGCGCCCGGCTACGAGCCGCACGATGTGAACATCACCTTCGAAAACAAGTACGGCGTATGCCGCGACAAGGCGGCCCTGCTGGTGGCGATGCTTCGTCTGGGCGGGTTCAAAGCCTTTCCCGTGCTTATAAACAACGGGCCTAAAAAAGACCCGGAAGTTCCCCAGCCATATTTCAATCATGCCATAACATGCGTTGAGAACAGCGACGGGTCCTACATCCTCATGGACTCCACGGATGAAAGCTCCAAGGAGCTTTTCCCCTCATATCTTTGCGACCAAAGCTATCTGGTGGCCAAGCCGGAAGGCGATATTCTCAGAACCTCGCCCATTATTCCGGCAAGAGAAAATCTGCTTGCAATAAACACAAAAGCGACTCTTTCCGAGACCGGGAAACTTTCAGCAAGCTCCTCGCTGCTGTTTCAGGGCGTCAATGACGGCATATATCGCGGCGCGTTCTCGCGCTGGAAACCCGAACGGCGGAAAAGCTTCTTTGAAGGCGGGCTGAAAAGAGCCGTGTCCGGCGCGAAACTGACAAGCTTCAAAATAATTCCCAAAAACCTGCGGGACACTTCTATTCCTTTAAAGGTGGAATTGGAATACAGCGCGGACAATTTTATGGTTGAAGGCAAAAAAGACACTGTGCTTTCGCTCCCCTGGCTCGGAACATCCTTCGGAGTAGTCAATTTTGTGCTGGGCAAAGCAGGCCTTAAAAAGAGAAAGTATCCGCTTGACACCGACATAGCCTGCGGCGTGGATGAAACATTGACGCTTGATCTGGGCAAAGCTGTCGGCAAAACCGTGGCAATGCCGAATTACAAGAAAATTGACTCCGACACCATTTTATGGAAGCGCTCAGCCAGCCGTGAAGGAAAAATTCTGACGGGCAAAAATGAATTTCTCTTAAAAGTGGTTGAATTCACGCCCAAGCAATATCTTGCTTTGAAGGCATCCTTGAAAAACATTGAATATCAGGCAAGAAAACTTCCCATATTCGCCAGCGTCAAACAAGCCGCCTCGCAGGCTGACGCCAAATACGCCGACATATTGATTGAAGAAGAAAATGTGCGAATCGAGATAATCGACAAGAATTCATGCGAAATAAGCAAGACCGTCAGGAAAAAAATTCTCAATTACGCGGGCAAAAAGAAGAATTCTGAAATAAAGATAAACTACAATCCGGCATGGGAAAAAGTAAGCGTGACTGCAAAAGTTATAACCGCGGAAGGCAAAGTCAAAACGCTGGGAAAAGAAGAGCTGAACCTGATGGACGCCGCGTGGTCAGGCTCCGCGCCGCGCTACCCGGCCGAAAAAACTCTGGTGGCGAGTCTCCCAGGGGTGGATGTGGGCAGCGTGATGGAATACACAATAAAAAGAACCTTAAGCAAGCGCCCATTCATATCGCTTGCCGGATACTTCCGCTATTCAGACCCTCTTCTTGCCAAAACTGTCACAATCATTGCGCCGGAAAGCCTGAAAGCATCAACGCTTCAGCCTGACACTCTTTATTCTTTCAGCCGGAAAAAACTTTCCGGAAAACGCGTGGAATATTCATGGGCAGCTTCAAATCAGCCAGGCGTAAAAGACGAAAGCTCCATGGCTCCATGGTGGGTGTTCAATCCGGCGCTGTTTATGTCGACAGGAACCTGGAGCGAATACGCGAAATTGCTGAACAAAACTCTGAAGCAAGCCGCGCTGGACAATTCTGAAAGCTTTAAAAAGGCAAAGGAGCTGACAAAGGACAAGCAAAACGCGCGTGAAAAAATTATTGCGATCAGAGATTTTGTGGCGATGGGCATCAGGCTTGCCGGGCCGGGATTGAACAGTCTGCCGCTGGATTGCGCAAGCAAGGCGGACGCCACGCTTGCCGATGGATACGGCAACTCTGTTGATCGCGCGATTCTTCTTTTCGCAATGCTTAAATCTGTCGGCTTTGCCCCTGAATTCGTCCTTGCATCATCCTATCCTGACTTGCGAAGCGTTCTGGAAAAACCGCAGGAATGCCCTCAGAGATTTCTTTACAGCCAAATATTGCTCAGGGCAAAACTGGACGGAAAAGATATTTATCTAAATGACACCAATCAATACGCTCAACTCGGAGCCTCCTCTTTCGCAGACAAGCCCGCCATCTTCCTTGACTCCGGCACATTTGGAGCAATCGGCATAGAAAAAGAATTGAAGGACTGCAAGGAAGTCAGCTACGACATAATCATTGACGAACAAGGAAACGCGATGGTTGAGCGCGCCGAAAAATATTTTGGGATGGATTTCGAAGGCTTTCACAAAATGTTTGCCGAAATAACCCCGGAAAAAAGGAACAGGTATTTTCAGGAAAGAGTGGCGTCTGTGTCCCAGTCCGCTCAGGCAAAGGGAAAGCTTGAAACAATGTTCGACTCCTACCCGGGAATTGAGCGATTTTCCGTTTCCATTGACAAATTTGCGGTAAAAGACGGAAACTTCCTTTATCTTCAGCTTCCAGGATTTTTCCTTAAAAATATAATGCCGCTGCGCTCGGATGTAAGAGTGAACCCTTTTTATAGCGGCGAACGCACAAGCATTGTCCTTAAATACAAACTTAAGCTTCCCGTGAAATACAAAAATATAAAGCTGGCGCCGGAAAGCTTTGACTGGAGCTCGCCGAAAAACGGCGGGAAGCTCTCGTTTAAGTCGGAGATTACAGATTCAGATTCAGGCAAAATAATAATGATCTCATGCGCGGCAAACCTTAGCCCAGCAGTTTTCGGAGTGGAAGATTATCAAAGCCTTCTCTGCTTGAATCGGAAACTTTCTCATCCCAAGCTGAAAATTATCCTTGCATCAGATGAGTAAACGCATACATTATCCGGTAATCTAATGCGCAAACGCATTCTAAAAGTTAGTTATTGTTGCGGTTTTAAAATTGAATTCCGCAATTTTTCATCTCTCTTAGAGCGCGAAAAGACATGAAAAAGCAAAATAAAAGAATGTTGTAATTATGAATTTTAAATATGCTCTAAACAAGCTCACTGTTGCCCTCCCGGCTATAGCCGCATTGCTGGCTCTATGCTCTTGCGGAAGACAAGCGGCGCCGGAGCCGCCGCTCAAGCGCGCGGCCCTTACATTAGAATTGTTTGAAACCTTGAGAAGCAACAATCATAAAATCGCCACCAAATTGACTTCCAGATTGCGTCAGGTTGACAAAAGCAGTCTGTTCCTGGCGCAGTTGGAAAATCTGGAGCGCGACAATATTTGCATTGTCGAAGCACAGAAAGCCCTTGACGCCAATGACTCTAAAAAAGCAATAGACATTATCAAAAAAGCGATCAGCAAACATGGAAGCCGACAGAATCTGACAACTGCCCTTAATGAGCTGGTAATATTGAACAAGATAGCTGTTTTGACAAAAAATCTTGAGAACCCTGAAAACGCGATAATAATGGCAAAAGCCGCCGTGGAGCTTAGAACACTTGCCAGAAATAATGATTCTGCAAAAGTTTTTCTTCCGCTCGTTAAAGAAAAAATTTCACAGGCATACCGAATGGAGGCCAATGAAAAAGAAAGCTCCATTTTCAGCTTGCGCTCGGATATTGAGATCCAATTGAATGAAGGAAGCCAGAACGCAAAAATCCTGATTGCGGAATTGGCTGTCGAAAACCCCAAGCATCCGCTTGTGAAAAAATATATTCATCATATAAATAATCCTTCCGCCGATCCGCTGTTTTCAAATATCAAAGATAAATAAAATCAAAAGCCGAAGGGGAAAATAAAAATGAGAACGCTGAAAATAAGCTGTCTGACCGCCGGTTTGTTGTGTGCTTTTGCCATTGGCGGAGCCGCCGCCCCGAAACCTGAAGAAAAAACCGGGCCGTTAAAAAGCAAATGGGACTTCCTGCCCGAAACGCTTGCAGAAGTGGATGGCGAAAAAATTTCAAAAAAAGAAATGCTTGACGAGCTGTCAAAGCTGATGCCCCGCGCCAAAATGCCCGAAATGCCAAAGGAAGAATTAAAGCCTGTAGCAAAGCACACAGTCAATTTAATTGTGGATAAGATTATTTTTCAAAAACTGCTAAAAGAAGACGGCATTGCCCCGGGCAGCGAGCTGGTGGGAAAAGAATTTGACAAGTCGTTTGCCAAGCTGACCCCGGAAAATTTTCAAGCATTCAAAAAAAAGCTGAACGCAAGCGGGGAGACAGTCGAAAGCTATAAGAAGAAAATGGCAAGCAATCCAAAAGTCCAGGAAGCTTTGGCCATAGACACGTGGGTCGAGAGAAATATTTCCCCGAAAACCAAAACGACAACAGAAGAAACTGAAAAATTCTACCGCGAAAACCAGAACAAATTCAAAACCCCGGCAACTGTGGAAGTGTCTCAAATTCTAATCAAAACAAAGCTGAACAAAGACGGCAAAAAAATAAATCCGGAGGATGTCGACAGGCTGGCCCTGGCGAAAACTGAAGGCATACGCGCCAGACTGCTTCAGGGAGAAAGTTTTGAAAAACTGGCAAAAGAACAGAGCGAATGCCCCAGCGGCAAAAAATCGAACGGAAAGCTTGGCGAGTTCTCGCGCGGACAGTTGCTGAAAGAATTTGAAGACGCAGCTTTTGCGCTGGAGCCGGGACAGATAAGCAAGATAGTCAAATCGCAGGAAGGCTATCACATTATAAAGGTGACCGGAAAAAAGAAAGGCGGATACGTGCCTATTGAAAAGGTCAGGCCCGCAATAAAAAACATGCTAAAAAAACGCAAAAATCAGCTGGAGATCCGCAGA
>CAZYVR010000021.1:0-29167 GCA_964651145.1 uncultured Victivallales bacterium
TTAATGGAAACTTATCTCCTTCAATTTGAGACTTGAGAAAACAATAAGCCCATTTTGATGGAACTCTTCTGTGTGAAAAAGAAGCGCCTAGGAACTCTTCGCTGAGTCTATGTCCATTCGATGCTTCTTTAATCATCTCAAGCAGTTTTTCATTGGAATGAAATCCGGTGTTTAAAGCCATCATTATGCAACTAAATAGCTCCTGCTCACTCAAAAGATTGCTTAACTTAGATACGTAATCGGAAAATTCTCCTTCTCCTGGAGCTTTTGAGATATTTCCCCCATAAGCATCTTCTACAACTTCAAGAAGTTTACAGACTTCATCAGGAAGGAAGGAACTGTACATATCCCAGGTTTCAGGATAGTGCCCCTCTGTTGTCATATTATAAATGCCTTCCGGCCTGTACTTGCCATGTGTTTCAGGAACATTTATAAACGCTTTGCTGGCATCAGTTTCTTCATTGAAACATTTTGAGATCCAGTAAGGCTCAACTCCAAAATATTTATGGAAATAATTTTGAGAAGAGCGAAACGTTCCCATCCTCAAAGCAGCCAGTTTTGCAAACGCATACATCCCTTCATTATATGCGTCTTCATCGCCCAGAATTTCCGCAATCCGGACAAAGCCTACATAGGCCCCGTAATTGGTTCCGTCATTCCATATGGAGCCCTCTTCTCTGTAAGCGGTGGCCATGCATGCCCAGTCCTGTAAAACTATAAAATAGTCAAAAGCCTTTTTCAGTGTTTCCCAATTATCCTGCACAGGCTGCCAATCGTTGGCAAGCATTGCCCCCAAGTAGATTGAATAGATAGAAAAGGCGTTGCCCCAATCAACCTCATTAAAAGTAATATTTTCATTTTCAATTACTTCACGCTCACACGACGAGAGGTGTTTTATGCCAGAAATATGCAAGTAACTCATCAAATAATCTACCCCGGTAAAAGGCTCTGTTCTTTTATACCAGGTGCGGCATTCCTTGTTTCCCTTGGAAATATACTTTGTCTCTGGCGATGTGCCTTTTAAAACGCCCTCTGCTGTTATTTTTTCAAGGATCTGGCGCTCATCTTCATCTATAAAATTAAAGAGAAACAGCGGAATGGCATATTGCAATATTAATTGATAAACTCCAGGGTTCGGTATTTCATCAGAAGACTGATGATAAGCCAGATACTCTTTAAAATCAGAGCTGATCATCTTGGCTACTGAGTCATCGCCGCTCGGCTTCATGCAAAACTTCCTCTTAGTCGGAGGCAACGGAATAGAGTAAGAGGAACTGTCACGGCCAATAACGCCTTTCAGCGGTCCGTACTTGGTAGGAAAATCAAAATCCTTCGCATCTGAGTCCAGGCAGACATTTTCCAAATCCTCTATGAGGCCAAGCGGCGGAGGCAGTGGAGCGGTCATCATAGCTTTGCTGCCCCAAGCGTCCTCAAGAAAGCGGTAGGAGAATTTCTGAACAATATCCGCATTGTTTTTGTCTTTGTTTATTTTATAGAACTCTTTGCAATCTATAGGATAAGCCAATGCGGCTTTGCTTTGAAAAGCACACTTTTTAATCGCTTTTCGCAACCATTTTTCATTTTTCGTATCTTCCGGATTAAAAACTTCAAACCCGAAAGGAAACTGTAACACGCCCCAGCCAAAGGTGTCAGCGGAAACGATATCCACCTGCGTCAAACTATAATCATATTTGTTGCGTTTGAATATAATCTTCTCAGGATTTTTCTGAAGGGTCAGCATTACAGGGACATCGGGGAATGACTCATTCCCCCACATTAATATCCAACTGTCTGTAAAATCACCGTCTATTGCTTTGTCATAAACAATGCCATCTTCACATCTCCTGACTGTCCGGCCTTTGCTCAACGGCAACATGATATAATGATAATTCCCGGCAGTCTCAAGCCCATTCAAACTAAGCGCAGCGTCATCTGTTTCAATAATAACCCCAGGGGACGCAATAGAATAAGTGCATGAAAAATTTATTTTATCGCCTTTTTTACGGTGATAAAAATCATCTTTTGTCTCCAGAAGCTTATTCCACTTAACGCTTATCCAATTGACATCCAGACTTTCATTCTTGCCTGGTTCATATTTGGAACAGGAGCTATTGCCCAAAAAACAGTCTTCAGCTGAAATCCCCGGAGGCATTGCCGAAAAATGCCACATTATTGATTTTGTATATTCAGGATGCCCAAATAAATACGGCTTTGAGAACATTCCCAGAACAGGCATGCTACAGTCCAGCATGCCATCGCCTTTGTTAAAGCCAAAGCGCCCAGCCGATTTTTTTCCAGCGCCAACTCCGGGTATATAACCTTTTAGTTGTTCTTCATTAAGCGTTTCTTTTTCGACTTGAACCTTTTGCTCTCGGCAGTCCTTAATAACATATTCTTCATCCCAAAAATATTCCGGTTCAGAAATAATTGGCGGCGGTGGATTTTGAGAAGGATTTGCCTCGTTGGAAAAATATTCTGCGGAAGGAATTTCGCCTGATAACGCGACTATTCTTGCCATAAAATGAGTTTCTGGAATTTCTTCTTTTTTTGTTTCCAATTTAAAAGTCAGTTCATTCCATCCCTTGTTCAGATTAACCCATGCGCATAAAGCAGGAGAGCTCAAATGAATTTTATTTTTCAAAAGAAATACATTTTCTCCGTTGAGAAAAATCTCTATATCCACAAATGAATCTGCGCCGTAATCAAGCAAATGTTTTCTTTCAGAAGGCGAATAAACATGTGTCTTCAAAAAAACAGTTGAATTAACAGGAAGCTTTTCTAAAAACTTCCCTTTTTCATCAAAAAGAGCTTTGCGCCAATTATCAATGCCGGATTCATTTTTTTGCAAAAGAAGCCACGTTGAGATATGTCCACCCATATTCTGGTAAAATTTTATATCAACGCCGCCTAAAGGTTCACGTTTTTTTTTCATCATCTTTAGTCCTTTATAAATTGAAAAAACAAAAAACACATTTATCTGTATGTAATATATTATCTCTAAATTTAATGAATGTAAATGCACAATATGGGCAAAAACATGGATTATAGTGACAAGTTGGCAAGAGGGGATATCCTCCATGAAAGAGTAAGCTTACATAATAACTTCACTTTAAGAATGAGTGCTCTTCCACGCCTTTTTCCATCTATTCTAAAATTAAATAACATAGGATATCAAAATATTAATTACTGTTCTTCTGGAGTTTTCCATAAAAGCATTGATTTTTGCTTGGTGTTGTCATCTGAATCAGGGAAATATATATATTCTATAGATGGGAAAAAGAAAGAATACACTCCTCCGCTTATTTTTATAAAAGGTCCTGGAAATGCTTATGGAAATCATACTTCATCTTTGAGAGAGGTCTTCTACTTCTCATACTCGGCAAAAGCAAAACTTCATTTCACAAACATGAATCTTAAGCCAGGATATCCCGGGATTGAAATTTTGAAGAATTCTCCGATAATAAAACTGGCGCTTGAGATTATCAGTAAGTCTGACTTGATTTACGAGGTTGGGATGGCGGATAAATTGGAAAAACTATGCGAAATGATTCTTATTGAAGCTTCTCTTTTGAATAAACAAGTTCGTTGCGCTCCAGTTCATGACGATAATAAAATAGCTGAAATAGTATCATATTTTGACGCTAATTATAAGAAAAAGATTAATATTGCTGACCTCATAAAGAAGCACGGTTTTTCAAAAAGGTCTTTTTACAGGGTATGGAAGAAAAAATATTCTATTTCTCCCATTGATTATCTTGAATCTCTAAAAATGTCTCAAGCTTCTAGTCTGCTTTTCAATTCTCATAAACAAATAAGTGAAATAGCAAACGAACTCAATTATGAAGACCCTATGTACTTTTCAAGAAGATTTACAAAATATTTTAAGCTTTCTCCCCGAGAATACCGCAAACAATCTGAAAACTTGTAAACGTATGCTTTGAGTGTTCAGGCCGCGACCAGTGAGGGCGTAACATCTGACCTGATATTGCTGGATTGAGCATGAAAGTATTATTGCTGCCTTTGCCTTTTCAGTCAAAAAGAGGATTCGGGTATTGGGCCGCAATGGCGAAACTCTTGATGTTATGCTTTCAGCTCATCGCAGCAAGAAAGCAGCCAAACGTTTTTTTAAGAAAACTTCGAATACATTCGAGGTTATCTCGGAGAAACGAATGTCTCGAACCGACAACAACCTTTTGAAGTTTGGGATAAGATAGAATTCCTCGTCAACAAAAAGGCCTCTTAATTGAAAGATTCATAAGGTTAACTTTGCCCATCCCAGATGTGACGCCCTCGAGAAGCTAAACCAAATATATAAAAAGTTATTTAATCCAAAATGTTGACAAGATAGAAAATGGCATTATAATATGTTTCACATGGCAAGACGGTTTTACATTAAGAAACGGAATAGGGAAAATGATTAAAGTTCTAAAAAAAGCGGCAATGGTAATGGATATCGTGTCCAGAGATAAGAGCGCGTGTTTTTCTGATATTCAGAAAGAGTCTGCGTTAAATAAATCGACCCTTTCCCATATACTTGCTACTCTTCAGGAAGTGGGCTACATCAAAAGAAATAAAAATGGAGATGTCGCTATAGGCCATAAATTCGTCAATATTTTTAAAGGGACTTCTTCAAAAAGTCTTCTTGTGGAAATAGCCGAAAGGTGCGGCAGCGAATTGATGTCTGAAATTAATGAGCTTGCTGTTGTCACTATGCGGCATAAAGAACACCGCTTAACTTTGTGCAAGCTAACGCCTCAAAAAAATTTCCAGGTGTCAATTGGCAGTTGTGAAACTTACTCCGCGTCTTGGTATACCACAGCTTCAGGAAGAGTATTGCTGGCGTTTGCGGATGAGGAGGCACGCGGGGAAATAATATCTCAAGCCGGAATGCCATCCGCTTCCATCTGGCCTGAAGCATCGGACAAGGAATCGTTGCTGCGCGAACTTGATAAAATTAAAAAAGACAAGTTTGTTTCTTTTTCCATAGGCTCTCTAATAGACACAATGGCTGTTCCAACCGTGGATTCTTCAGGCGAGTATTCTTTTTCAGCAAGTTGCGCGCTGCCTTTGATTTCTTATGAAAATATTTCTAAAGACAAGATAATCAAGAGCCTGAAAAAAGCCGCATCTCACTTAAGCAAAGAGCTTATCTTAAATAATATTAAAGCCTCAGAATTAGAATTTCAAGGAATATAAAACAGGAGAGACACAATGACTTTGATGCGGGAATATCACTCAACCATAAAAGAGTTGCTGGATGTTATAGTAGAAAGCGAAGAAGAAAATATTTTAACGGCTGCGGAGCTTCTTTCAGACAAAGCAATAGAAGGCAAACTTATTAATATTTTTGGAGCGGGCGGTCATTCCGCAATTGCCGCAATGGAAATATTCTGGCGGGCAGGCGGGCTTGCCTCCATCAATGCAATGTTCCCGGCCGGGACAAATATTATCACTGCCAATCCGACAACCTCAAAGATTGTTGGAATGGCTCCGTTTATTCTAAATTTTTATGAAGTAAAAAAAGACGATGTGTTGATTCTTGTTAATTTTTACGGATTAAACCATGTTGCTGTCGATGTGGCCATAGAGTCAAAAGAAAGAGGCATTGAGCTTATAACTGTCAATGCGCACAAGTTTGCGAAGCTGGTGCCTGAAGACTTCAAATGGCGCCATCCCAGCAAGAAAAACATAAATGATTTTGCGGATGTGGCAATAGACAATCACGTTCCATACCCGGATGCGGTTCTGAATATTGAAGGCGTAGAAGAGAAAGTGACTCCCACCGCAACTACTCTAACGTGCTTTGTCCTCAACTGCCTTATGTCCGAGACAATCAGAATGATTGCTGAAAAAGGCGGAGCTCCGGAAGTCTGGATAAGCAACAACATTCCAGGATGCTATGAACACAATCAGCCGCTCATTGATAAATATCGTCACAAAATACACCATCTATATCCTGCATGGTGAAGGAGGAATCAATAATGAACACTCAAAACTTATGTCCTGAATGGGCTGAAAGCGCAAACTTAAGATGGGCTTTTTGGGGATGGGACCCTTTGCCTTATTATCACCGATTGGGCCATAAAAGCGTTCCTTTTTTTGGCAACTCAGGCTGGAGCGACAAATGGCGAAGCCGTCTTCATTCGGAGGAAACTATTAAGCAAATGGCTGACCTCGGAATAAATGTTGCCGTAACTCAATTTTTTAAGGGCTTTGGATTGCAATATGAAGAGAAGTTGATTAATGAACTAAAGGGGCTGGTCGAAATTTTCCATAAATATGACATCAGGGTATTGGGTTATACTCAGTTCCGTTCAATATTTTATGAAACTTTTCTCTATGAGGAGCCGCTGGCCGAAGGCTGGGCTCAGAGACATTACGATGGAAGCTTAAGGCGATGGGCTGGAAGCTATATGCGGTGGACTCCATGCATTAATAGCTCCGAATTTATAGCTTATATGAAAAAGGTGGTCGACGTTGGAGCCAAGGATGTTGGGCTTGATGGTTTTCATTTTGACAATACGTATGTCGAGCCGTGCTACTGTGACAAATGCCGGAAGCTTTTTAGGGAATATCTTGGAGAACACATAGAAGGAATAGAAAGGCTTGGGCTTGATCGCTATGACTTTGTGGAGCCGCCTCCAGAAAAAGCGGCTCCTGTTCATGACCCGCTCTATCAGGAGTGGATTAAGTTCAGGGTCAAAAGTGCGGCAAGCGCCATAAGTGGCATATACGAATATATTAAAGACATAAACAAAGACTTGTGCTTTCACTCTAATCCTGCCTTTCCGCGGAGAAACGGCTGGGCTAATTCATTAAGCGTAAATCCATATTTATATGGGAAATGCCATGATTTACTCTGCGCAGAAAACACTAACTTTCCAAGATATGAAAAAGGCGCGGCGGTCCATCAGATAAGGGCTTATAAGTTTGGCGAATCTTGCGGCTATAAAGTGCTGCCTGCTTCCTGGCTTATCAAAGACGGCAAGCATATATGCCCAGAAAAAGAAACACAAGTGAAGCTTTCGGTGATTGAACCAGCGGTTTTTGGCGGCAGTGTAGGCGTCAATTGGGCATTGAGAACTACAGTTGGAGACAAACTGACAATTGACAATTGCGTTTTAGCTGAAGCTCTGAAAAAATATATAAGCTTTCTTGACAACAATAAGCATCTTTATAAAAATGTCAGGACGGACTCAAAAGTTGCTCTTTTGCATTCTTTTGAATCGTTTGCCTATAGGGATGCTGATGTGCTTGAGTCATACAACGCATTTGAAAACACCCTCATACACGGCAACCTTCAGTTTGATATCCTGATGACGGAGCAAATAGATAAACTGGGAAAATATGAAACATTAATCCTTGCCAATCAATTTTGCCTGGCTGACCAAACCATAGAAAAAATAATTAAATTCGTTGAAGGGGGAGGACGATTGGTTTTGACGGAAGAGAGCGGAAGGTTTGATGAAAATCACTTGGAAAGAGAAACTAATCCATTTCAAAAAATTATCGGCTTAAATAATGTTCACGCAATCTCAAAGGAGTTGAATTATCGATCCGAATTTTCTGAAAAGCAAGAAACTAAGTGGATATCTGGCACATCCAGCAGTCTTCCCCAAAATTATAAAAAAGTTCTTGATATTATTAAAAAAGCTTTAGGGGATGAGAATATTGACTTTGAAGCGGACAACCCTGAACATGTTATTATAAATCAAAAAATAACAGATGATGGAAGAATAATTCTCCACATAGTGAATTACCGAAATGAGATCAAATTGGATGCTTTAAATATTAAGCTGAACCTCAAAAAGTTTTCAGGAGCAACATGTCGCATATATGACCCGGAAAATAAGGATGTTTTAGAAAGCGCAATTAATTGCGAAGATATTTCATTGTCCAATATTGCGACTTATAAGGCATTGGAATTTATTCCATAGTGTATTGCAAGGAATCGTAAAAATATACAAGTATGCAAGTTTTTAGATTAAAACAAGCAGGCAAATATTGACAAGTTTCAATATTTACCATAGTATAGATGTTGTTAATGAAATTTTTATGAAAGCTCTTTTTATGTTGACAAAAGTCGATAAATTAAAGAATGAAATTCTTGAAGGCATTAAGTCTGGACGCTTTCAACCGGGTGAGCTTTTGCCTTCGCGCAATCAGTTTATAAGAAGATATGGCTATTCGCGCGGCAGCATTGACAAGGCGATCATGGGGCTGACTAAAGCAGGATATCTTTATTCATCTCAGGGCGCTGGCACATACGTGGCAAGCAAGCGCCCCAAAACGTCCGTCAAAAAGATTTTTGTGTTTAAACACCGAGATATACCGCGCTCTCAGCAGAAATATATTTCCCGGCCTGAATTTATTTCAAATTACATGAACAACATTCAACTTGAAAAGCCTGTTTCATTTATTGCGCATAACGAATATTACGCAGAGTCTATTCTCAAAGAGATATGCCAGCCAGGGCACGCGGCAATCTGGGAGCGTCCAGCTCTTGAAAATTTGAATATTCTAGATTATTTAGACAGCGCCGAAGTGCCGCAAATACTTATAGGCCGCAATTACAAGAAATTTAATTATCTTGCAACTGACAACAAGGCAGGGATTGCAGAGGGAATGTCATGGCTCATTAATGAAAGCAGCAAGGATGTGGCTTTCATTTCTCCCCAAATTGATTCAGTGCGCCCTTACATAGCCGAACGTCAAATTGCTTTTTATGAGTCTGTGGCAAAGTTAGGCGCAAATCTGTCTTCTGAATTTATTTTCAGCGACATGCCATTCGACTCCATTCATCTGGACCTTGACTATGTCAATAGTTTGGGAAATAAAATTTTTAACAGACAAAACGCCCCCAGATCGATTTGCCTGATGGATTATCGCTTAGCATTGCCGCTAATTACATCTGCCCATGCATACGGAAAAATGCCAGGACGTGATTTTTATTTGCTGATATTTGACGATATCAAGCTAACCGCGCAACATAAAGGAATTGGAATGATTCGACAGAGGTGGGGTGAGATGGAGCGTCTTGCAATAGAATGGATAGCATCTGGCAATTGCAATAAATTAAAAAGGGAAATACCTCCTGAATTTATAACATTGGAGTAAAAATATGAATCGACTTTTTTACGGGAGATTTCACATGAAAAATAACAGCAATGCCCTTTGGGGCAAGCTGGATATCATGCAGCTCTTTAGATATTTTACACTCATTGAATTGCTCGTTGTAATAGCTATAATATCAATTCTGGCGTCGTTGCTTATGCCGGCATTGGGGAAAGCTAAAGCTAAAGCCAATGAAATAGCCTGCTGTGGGAACCTCAAACAGATAGGGCTGGGGATTTTTAGCTATGCTCAAGACTTCAACCAATATATTCCGCCTGCCGCCACACATGCAAGCACCAATCCTTTTTTATTCTGGCATAATTGGTGCCTGGTTGAACACGGCTACATTCAAACTCAGATGAACCCTGACAACTCACACTTGACGAGAGCAATATCTCCCGAAGGCGTGTTTTCTTGTCCTACGGTAAAAGGCAACGACTCCATTGACTGGTG
Organism: uncultured Victivallales bacterium; assembly: GCA_964651145.1. Classification (GTDB taxonomy): domain Bacteria; phylum Verrucomicrobiota; class Lentisphaeria; order Victivallales; family GWF2-45-14; genus CAZYVR01. The sequence goes on from CAZYVR010000021.1 coordinate 9,568, forward strand.
GAAAACAAATTATGGAATCAATCGAGGTTTAACCTACTCTACGGGCTCAACTCAGCTCAACCGATTGGTCAAGCCTTCGCAAAAATGCATGGCAGGAGACAGTGGTGGCATCGCGGACGTTGCCCCTCTTGGCTATATGATTTGGCGCACTCTCTGGCGGCCTGATTTGCGTCATGTCAGTCTGTCTTGGAACTCGTTGTACTGCGATGGACATGTCGCCAAAGTAAAGGGCATGCCGACTGAGCGTACATTTTGGTATCCAAATGAATAGGCTTTAAAAATCAGATCTGTTTGATGCTTTGGATTTGACAAAGCACTATTTTTATTGCAAAATGCAAACGATTACAAGAAATAATTTAGCTATATACGGAAAGGAAAATGGAAACAAAATTATATAAAAGAAGAGCCAATGACTTTTCTCGATGGTTCGCCTCTTGCAAACTTAACAATTAACTTGAGCCATTGCCGCCTGGCGGCTTTAGAGCTCGAAAAGGAGTATGAATATGATGAAATACCTTATGTTGCTTATTGCTTTATTTTTTGCCTTGACAATAAAAGCCACTGAAGCTGACTTGCTGAAAATAAACCTTTTTGACAAAAATCTATTAGATGCCAAACTGCCGTTTTCGGACCCCATGTTTACATTTAATCGCTATAAAATGACACAGGATGACAGCATCACAATCAATTCAGGAATAATTGACATTAAAGCTAAAAAAGATGGCGCATCGACGGTGTTTACATATAAAAACTGGAATTGGAGCAGCACAGGCTACTCTGCTGATTATTTTGGGCCCATGAGTTACAAGCTTTCATTTGAAGCAAAGCTGTTGAATGGCGGCAATGGGCAAGTGGAAATAATTCGGAAGCCAATGCTTTTTGACGGAGCTGATCCAGGATGCAGGTGGGGGCTGAGAAAGCGAATTGAAAAACAGTTAAAAAAAAGAAATATGAATCCTTTGCGCTTCAAGCTAAAGCCAACTGACGACTGGGCAAAATATTCATGGGATTTTTATACCCCTAACTGGAATGTCATGACCTTTGAGGTGGCAGGGAAAAACGCTCAACTTCAATTGAGAAATCTTTCCCTCATTCCAACATATAAATCACAGGCCAAAGACAAAATAAGCATAAGCTCAGGAAAAATTAACATTCCATGTTCTGGCATTTACCTTAAGGGTGATTACCCAAACAATCATGATTTTGAAATAGAGGCGGCGATGAGCCTGAATAAATACCTAGCCCTTGCCTCCGGGGAAATTCTTCCTGTTTATAAGATGTCCGGCAATTCCTTGAAGCCTGGAGGCATTTATTTAGGAAAAGCCGCATTGGCTTGCGGCTTGATAAACAATAAAGAGTTGGACGCCATCGGCAGTGGAGGATTTGTTATTAAGAGCAAAGACGGCAACGTGGCAATTGTCGGAAAAGACAGCGAAGGCCTTCTTGCTGGCATTACTTGTTTCCTGGAAAAAATCGGCTTTGATTTTCTGCCGTTGAAAATCCCAACGTCGTCAAATAGAATAGCAATTCCGGAAATATCTTTGTCTAAAACGCCAATGTTTGAACACATAATATTTTTATGGCAGAATCATACTATTGACCGCTCCAAACTAGATGGTGGAGCGCGAAGGCTTGGCGGGTTCGGCAGCGGCGGACATGATACGGTATGGTATGTCAATCACAGCCAGCACATAAAAAAACACCCTGAATATTTTTCAAGGGAAAGCAATGGCAAGCTGTTTGAAGTGAATCTTAAAAATCCCAAAAGTGGCAGAATGCATATCTGCATGTCAAATGACAGCACTCTTCCAATTTTTATTGACGCTATGGAAGACTTGATGAACTTGCAGCCTGAGGCAAAATATTTTGCAGTGGCTCAGGGAGACAACCAAAGAATATGGTGCCAATGTGAAAAATGCAAAAGTAAAACTCCCAGTGAAGTTAATTTTTCATATGTTGACAGAGTTGCCAGCTCGATCGCAAAATCACATCCAGACAAGATAATTTGCGCATATGCCTACCAGCTAACGTTGCCTCCCCCAAAAGAAAAGATGATCTCTGAAAATATTCGGATATGGGTTTGTTCCCTAAAATATCAAGAATATAATTTATTCCCAAATCGCTATGACTATAACTGCAAAGACAATCAAAAAGGATTGGATTATCTGAAAAAATGGACAAAGCAATACCCCGGTCAAATCTGGCTTTGGTGTTATCCGAGCAGCACTCAGCATCCATACAGAGCTTACAATCATCTTTACTATCACATAGATGCCATCAGGGCAGGAAAAAAACTCGGAGTGAATGGCATTTATTGTGATGGCATTCCTGAATTTTACAAAGCTCTTTTTTGTGACGTGTTAAATAAGCTTGTTTGGGACGTCAATATTAATGTCGATAAAACCATTGATGATTTCATGGCCAAATATTACGGCTCAGCAGCCTCGGAGATGAGAGGAATATTTGACCGCCACAATGCTCAAGTAAAAAAGAATGATATCAAAGAAAGGAATTACAGAGACAGGGCTTACGGACAGAAAGCCAGATATGCCAGTGGAGATTTTCCTAAAAAAATATATGATCTGTTTAAGCTTGCGGAAAAGTCAGCGGGGAAAAACAGCGAATATTTACAGAGGATAGAAAAGGATAAATTTTGTTTCCTTTTTACCGACCTTTACGAAAATAATCCCGCCAATAAAAGAGTTTTAGAAAATAATATGGCGGACTATGCTCTAAAACTTGCGGAATTTGCAGGTTTAATTAAAAAATACAATATTGCATCTTTGGGAGCTATCCCCAAAGTCAGTTGGCAGGACTGGTTTTTTGAGACATCAGGTCTGGATTTTACGGATTTCAGTGATCCCAAGTTTAAGCAATTCCTTAAAGCCCCTCTCCATTCACTCAAAAACAAAGATACTGGCCAAAAGAAAATTAAACATGGCTGGTTTATGCCAGTTAAATATTTATTAGGCGGAGATAGACGCCATGTTGTGAAGAGCAAATATAAAATAGCAGTTATTCGTCGGCCAGTCTCTGGACAGCATATGCTTAAGACAATATTGAAATTGGATAAAACACCAGAAGGAAGGATGTTTTTGGAAATCAGAGGACGCGATGATGAAAAAAATGGACGAGCTGACTTTGAAATTATAATTAATGGCAAAAGAATTTTTTCAGGAAAAAATAAATTCCCTGAAAACGGCTTGGATTGGGTGAAGTATGAGATAGAAAAAGGGATTTTGGTTAAAGGAGAAAATGAAATAAAAATTATAAACACAACCAAGGAAGAACCTGGAGTTCCTGAAAAAGACCCATTTTATTGTGATAAAAATCGAGCCACTTATTACTGGGGATGGATTATGATCTCTGGAGTAAAAGTACATTCATTTGTAAAAGAAAATAAGTAATTAGATAGCTCCGCCAAAAGTCCTGAAAAATAAAAAGACACCGGCAAAGCCGGAATAAAAACCGGACTTTGTCCGGACGGCATCCAGCGGCGGAATAGCTGGTATCCAAAGGCGAAAGCTGTTGGCGTATAAAAGACTGCGCGACAGCGCGCATGGCCTAATGTCAGAGCTGCTGGCTGTTTTAAAGCGAAGCTGAAACAGGCAAATGTTGCCTCCACGCCCGTGCATTGGACTTTTGGCGGCTCCGACTAATTAAAGAAAGCGCGCAGTTTTCTTTTCGCCTCTACCTTTTGCCTTGAATATTTCACGCAATGCCTTCGCCAACTTCGTCACACTCTCCGAACACATAATTTGATTTTCCATAACACCCTCCATATTTTTTGAGTTTAAAACAAATTACAAAACCGAATCAAACGCTTATTTCAATGGAGTCATATATATCTAAAAATCTTTCATCTCCTGATTTTGAACCTTTTCAATCAATTCGGAAATAATCTGCCGACAATATTAGCCATAAAATAAACCAGAGAGGAAATCGGGGAATTCTTTTACAGATTAAGGAACTTTGTCAGTCCTGTCTATTTCACAGGAAAGAACAGCCGCCATAAATTCGAAAGGGTAATTTGCTTTGAGATATGCAGTTCTGTAAGCGAGAATGGCATAAGCGGCACTGTGAGATTTGTTAAAGGCATAAACGGAATATTCCGTTTTTATTTTCATCTTATTTTTTCTTTCAGAGGGACAGGATCATTCTGCTCCAACTCTCCCAAAAACGTAAATTTGCCCCTTTAAAAAACGTATTATTCTGCTATTTTACAATTTCAGTTGTCAAAGAACTCGCAGATTTGACCGCTACTTCGCTATTTTACCTCTATTGGGAAATCGCTGGACCTCTACAGGCTTATGCCTTCTACTGCGAAAAATTCCAGGCTTTGCCGGAAATTTGGTCGAAAAAATATCAAATAGCGTTGCTATACTCAGTTTTTCGCCATAAAATCCGGCTTTGCCCGATGATTTTCTCGTTACAAAGCCCTAAGTCCGACAGACTCCTAGGCAAAAAAAGCGCGGCTTTTTACGGCTTTTTAAGGGCCGCGCTTTGTGTTGATTTTTTTTGCTTTTATTTAAAGCCGGGGAGGAAATCCTTTTCGGCTTCAAACAGTTCGTTCGTCATTTTTCTTATTTCGTCAGGGCTGCATACAGCCGCTGTCAGCGGATCGAGCATCAGCGCGTGAATTGCCGCTTCTTTTGACTTTTCAATGCAGGCCGTGGCTGCCAGTTCGTACATTCTCATGTGCCAGTCGCAGAGAGCCGCGCACTGTGGAGGCAATGAGCCAAAGTATGTTGGAGTTACTCCGCTTTTGTTCATGAGGCAGGCAACTTCGACTACGCCGTCCTGAGGGAGATTCTCAATCAGGCCAGTGTTCGGCACTGTGACATGGGCCACAAAAGGATTGTTTGTTTCTATGGCTTCTATGATGAAGCTCGCGTATTCCCAGCTTCTTTCCAAAGATACTTCTTCTTCGCCAGCTATGTGTTTGAGGCGCATTGCGTCGTTGTCTTTGCGCCATTGAGGCCATTCTCTTGCGTAGAATCCGCTTTCGCCCAGATATCTTTCTCCGCAATGCTGGTCAATCAGCTCCTGGCGTTTGCGGTAATATGGCAGATATTCGCTGAAGTGTCCGCTTGATTCGGTCACGAAATATCCGAAGTGCTTCATTATGTCAAACCGCACCGGATCTTTTGCCAGCAATTCCGCGTCTTTTTCTATTTTTTCCTGAAGGACTGGATACAGGTTTTCTCCCTTGTTCTTGAGTTTTCTGAACCACGCAAGGTGATTTATGCCGCCGCATTCCCACTCAAGGTCTGCGTAAGATATATCAGCATATTTGGCCAGGTTGTGGCTTGTGCCTTGCACTGAGTGGCAAAGGCCTATCACTTTTGCGGAGCTGGCGCGTTTTGACGCCAGGCACATGATGCTCATGGGGTTTGTGTAGTTCAATACCAAAGCTTCCGGGCAAAGTTCTTCGATGTCCTTGAGGACTTGCAGCCAGACCGGAACAGTTCTTAGAGCCTTGAAAAGACCGCCGGGCCCTATTGTGTCGCCTATGCACTGGTCAACGCCGTATTTCAGCGGAATGTCATTGTCAAAGCGGACGCATGACGTGCCGCTTACTTCAATGCAACTGATTATGTAGTCGGCGCCTTTCAAGACTTCGCGTCGGTTTTCTGTTGCGGTCACAGTCCATTTGCTTTTTGTTTTTTCCACTATCAAGTCGGCAAGTTGATGCGCCAGTTTTAGCCTTTCCGGATCTGTGTCCACTATGGCCATTTCCCCTTCCGGGGCTATGCTTGTCACGTCAATGAAAAGTTTCTTAAAGAAGGCGCTTCCAGCTCCGAGGAATACTACCTTCAAGGGGCGTTGCACTTTGTCGTAGATGCCGAGGTTGTCGGCTTTTCCCATGTGGGATTCGTGAGCGACTTTTTTTTCTTCAGCCATTTTTATGACCTTTCTTTATAAATGTTTTTCTTATGCCGTTTGGCGTTAGAGACTAATTATTTGAATTTAGGAAGCATGTCGCCGTGCGCTTCAATAAGCTCGTCGCACATTGATTTAATGTCGTCCAGCGACAATTCAGCAGCAGTGTGAGGATCGAGCATGGCAGCCCGATATACATCGTCTTTCTTTAGGGTCATTGCCGCCTGGATTGTCAATTGGTGCACGTTTATGTTTGTTCGATTGAGAGCCGCGCATTGTTCCGGAAGGTCGCCCATTTGGCATGGCTGTATGCCGTTCCGGTCAACTATGCAGGGGACTTCGACTACGCTGTTGTGTGGCAGGTTTGTGATCAGGCCGTTGTTTAGCACGTTGCCGCCTATGCGCGTCGGCACGTCTGTTTCCATTGCCTCTATCATAAAAGACGCGTATTCGTGGGTCCTTTCATGCGTGAGATTCGGATCAGTGATGATTTCTTTGCTTTGTTTTGCCCAGTTTTTGATTTGCTTCACGCACCTGCGGGGGTATTCGTCCAGAGGAATATTGTATTCTTCTATTAGTCCCGGATAATTCTTTTTTATCCAATATGGCGAATATTCGGCATTGTGTTCTGACGACTCGGTGATGTAATATCCGAAGCGAAGCATCATGTCCAATCTCACCATGTCGCCATTTTTTTCTTTTCCATTGCGCCATTGCTTGAGTTTTTTGGCAGCGATTTGCTTGATTTTCGGATAGAGGTCTTTGCCGTTGTCGGTTATCTCCAGAAGCCAGGCCATGTGGTTGATGCCGGCGATTTTCCACTGGAGCTTGTCTACTTTGTCGGCAATGCCGAGGTTGTTCAGAAGGCCCTTGGCGCAGACTTGAACAGAGTGGCATAGTCCGACATTCTTTATAGGCGTCATTCTCAGCATTGCGCCTGTAAGTATGCTCATCGGGTTTGTGTAGCTCATCAGCCACGCGTCAGGACAGACCTCTTCCATGTCCCTTGTAAAATCAAGCATGACTGGAATAGTGCGCAAGCCACGGAAGATTCCGCCTATGCCCAGAGTGTCCGCTATTGTTTGGCGAAGCCCGTATTTGTTTGGGATTTCAAAGTCGATGACAGTTGCCGGCTCATATCCGCCCACTTGAATGGCGTTTACCACGTAATTGGCCCCTTTTAAGGCTTTCTTCCGGTTGGCAACGCCCAGGTGTGATGTGATTTTTGCGCGATTTTGGTTGATGTTTTTATTGAGGGTTTCAAGCATCTGCTTTGACTCTTTCAGGCGTTTTCCGTCTATGTCATACAGGGCTATGTGAATGTCATGCAGCGCCGCTGAACACATGCAGTCGCCCAATACGTTTTTTGCGAATATTGAGCTTCCGGCTCCCATGAAAGTTATTTTGGCCATCTTCTTTTTCCTTGCTTTCTATTTGTTTCATTGCTTTTTAAATTATATATAACTAGTATGCGGTTGAAAATTTAAAAGTCTAGTACTAGATTATGTAAGAAAATTGCTAATGATGGTAAAATTGTGCTAAATCTGCTTAAAAAGTATGGATACAAGGAATCGGGGGTAATGTTTCCCGGAAGAATGGTGTCGCTTCACGCAATGCTTGTGAACTGCGGATATCAGCGAGTGGATAACCCTGCCTACAATTATAGCGGCTTGATTCGTGGAAGGGCTGAGCTGGTCATTTGGCAGTACACCATTTCCGGCCGGGGGCGGCTTGAGTGCGAAGGCAAAACTTATGACATGACGCCCGGCAAGGCCATGCTTATTCATATTCCCCAGGATCACAGATACTATTTTCCGAATGATTCGGACGAATGGGAGTTCCTTTATTTGAGCCTGAACGGGCGCGAGATATTGCGTTTGTGGATTGAGTTGGAAAAAAGAATAGGTCCGGTGGCCGAGTTTAAAGAGGACTCCAAAACCATTGCCTCCGCTCTCAATATATTCAAAGATATAGCGGAGAACAAACTTACTGACCCTTTTCATGCTTCCTCTTTGGCTTATAGCTTTGTTATGAGTTTATTCGAAGATTACCCGGAATTCGAGAAAGGAGTGGATCCGAAATTTATTCGTCAGGTTATAGATCATTGCATGGAACATATAAGCGACCCCATAACAGTGGATGACCTGGCCGATGTCGCCGGTTACAGCCGTTATCATTTTAGCAGACTTTTTGCCGCTTCTCAGGGAATCTCGCCTGCCGCTTTTGTGAAGGATCTGCGTCTCAAGCAGGCGGTGCGCCTTTTGCAAACCGAACTGATGACGGTAAAGGAAATAGCGGACAGTTGCGGATTTGAGGATGCGAGTTACTTTTGCAAGGCATTCCGGCAAGCTTACAAAGTTTCGCCCGGAGAATACCGGAAGAGTTCGCCAAGTTGATTTTGCATTGCTTAAATAGGTATGTCTGATTTTTTTCTGATTGCCCTGTATTTTGCGGGAGTCATGTCAAAATAGCGTTTGAATATTTTATAGAAGCGGCTTAGGCTTTTGAAGCCCAGGTCTGTGGCTATTGAAAAAATCTTTTCATCGGTGTCGGCCAGCAGTTTCGCCGCATAGTCTGAGCGGAGTTCGCTAAGATACTCAGTGGGGGTCTTGTCCAGATGCTTCCTGAAAGCTTTGCACAGGTGCGCTGGAGTGCATCCTGAAAGCGAGTGCATTTTGGTTAGCCCCGCTATAAAATTTTCTGGTTTTCTCATTTCTAAGCACAACTTTTCAAACCAGTCCGGCGCGTTTGAGGATGACGCGGCTGCGTCCGGCTCCAGAAAGTAGCGGATAAACAGTTCAGCTATTATAGATTTTATCCTTACGCTGGCGATAACGCTTGACGTTGCTTGTTTGGAACTTGTAAGCATAAGTTCAAAAGCAATTTTTTCAGCTTCAGCTATTGAAAGCTTGAAGGTCGGCGAGGTTACAGGCGCGGTGAATCTTTTTAAAAAAAAGTCATTGCGCATATATTCGCTGAAGTCGCGCAGAAGCTCAAGCTGAAACGAAAAATTGATAAGTTCGCATGTTTCGTTTTCTATGGCTTCAAAACAGTGGGAATCTGTGGGGCGCACAAAAACAAGGGTGCCGCCAGGCAATTCTTGAGTCTCTCCGTTTACATGATGCCGCAATTTGCCGCTTAACACAAGAAATATTTCCGCAAATTCATGTGTGTGAAGCGTTGTTCCGTCTGCCCCCAACTGGAGGTAGTTGATGTTTCCCCCAGACCTTATGCTGAAAGGCTCAACACTGTCGCCCCATGTAATAAGATGGAATGTGATATTTGCTCCGGTTTTATATAGGAGCAAGTCGTCTCTTCTTAGCTCTATTGTTTTCATGATGACAATATACAGCATCTTTTTGATAAAATAAAGCACTCATATGTATTAAAACGCTGTTTACAAGAATGTCAAAATAGAGTAAACTCATAGGTGTAAGGCAAACTTATAGGAAAAAAATAAAAATAATCTTAATCAAAACAACAAGGTGAGCAACATGGCAAAAAACGAAGAACTCTATGAAGCGATTATGAAGGGGAACCGGAATAAAGTTCTGGAAATAATCAAAGACGCAATCGAGAATAAAGCCGATATGGGAGATATTCTTGATGGTTCAATGATTCCAGCGATGCGTGACATGGGCGACAAGTTTTCGCGCAATGAAGTATATGTTCCTGAAATGCTGATAGCCGCAAGAGCTATGCAAGCGGGCTTGGAATTGGTAGAGCCGATCCTTGCCGACACTGGGCATCAGCCGCTCGGAAAAGTTTGCGTAGGCACAGTAAAAGGCGACTTGCATGACATCGGCAAAAATCTGGTGGCTATTATGCTTAAAGGCGCCGGTTATGAAGTTATTGACTGCGGCGTTAATTGCGATGTAAGCAAATTTGAGGCTGCGGTCAAAGATGACGGAGCCACCGTGGTGCTTTGCAGCGCTTTGCTCACAACCACCATGCCCTATATGAAGGACGTTGTCGGAGCATTCAAAGGCAACCCCAATGTTAAGGTTGTTGTCGGCGGCGCTCCTGTGACAAACGAATACGCGAACACCATAGGCGCGGACGGTTACGGAAGCGATGCCAATGAAGCAGTGAAATGCGTTGATGCCTTGTTGGAGAAAACAGCGTAAGACTTGAATATATTATAAGACAAAAAAAGGGATGATGATTGCTTCATCCCTTTTTTTATACTATATTTCAAGGCTGGAATTATACAGGATTTATCATGCCGGTAACGATTAAAAGCTCAACAGAAGAACATGTGATTGAAAATAGGAAAGACAAATACCTTTCCTTTATCATTCAACAAGCGGGAATGCCACTGGACCTTCAATGCTCCGGCTTGGGCATATGCGGCAAATGCGCCGTGGAGCTTGGCCCCGGCGAATACCTTGTGTCCAATGAAAAAAAGACAGTAAGCGAAGGCCACATGCTTAAAGCTCTTTCATGCCGCACTAAAATTCTGAGCGAAAACGCGCATGTGTTTGTGCCGCGCGAGGCCATCCTTAAAAGCGAAGGCAAAATTTACGACGACTTTGATATTTGCGAATATAACTTTGACTCTCTCACCAAAAAAATTCTTGTCACAATTCCAGAAAGCTCTCTTGAAAATCCTATATCAGATTGGGACAGAATGAAGGGGGAAATCAACAAACAAATTGATATGCCTGAACTCTCCTGCAGTCTTGGCATACTTCGCAAGCTCCCGCTTCTGCTTGATGAGTCAAGCACAATGACCGCCACTGTCGGACGCTTCCAGAAGCAATGGCATCTTGTGGATCTCGAAGCAGGCAATGCAACTGATAAAAACATGGGAGTGGCTATCGATATAGGCACTACCACCGTGGTCGCGCTTCTTGTGGATATGAACGCCGGGCGCATTCTTGGCAAGGCTTCGTGTTACAATAAACAGATGAGCAGCGCTGATGATGTAGCATCAAGGATTTCCGTTGCCTCGTCCGCTCCCGATCAACTGCAATACATGAAAGACCTGATAGTGAGCGACACCATTAATCCGCTTATTAAAGAATTGTGCGACAATGCGGGAAAAGTTCCTGACGATGTTCAAAGGCTTGTTGTTTCTGGAAACACTGTAATGTGTCATTTGTTTATGGGGCTTTCCCCAAAGAGCATTGGATTGCTTCCTTTTCAGCCGGTCACAAATATCTATGCGGACAGCCTTGGCGGTGAATTGGGTCTGAGCATGCATGGCTCAGGCATTGTAAATATAGTCCCATCCATTTCAGGATATATAGGCGGAGATATAACTTCAGATATTTATGTGACTGGCATGACTGACTGCCATGATCTGACCGCGCTTATCGACTTGGGCACTAATTCTGAAATGGTTCTGGCTGACAGAGGCAAGCTTTTTGCCGCCGCCGCAGCAGCGGGCCCAGCGTTCGAAGGGGCTGGCTTGATTTGTGGATGCAGAGCCATAACGGGGGCTGTGGAGCGAATAAAATATGGCTCAGATCTTGATTTTGAAATAGGAATAATAGGCAATGCCAGGCCGGTTGGAATATGCGGGTCTGCCATAATAGACTTCATTGCCGAAGGCTTCAGGTGCGGGCTCATTAATTCCATGGGGCGTTTTGATCTGCAAATGCTCAAGGATAATAATAAATATATGGAGGCTGAGCTGTTTTCAAAGAAATATCACGCCTGCGTGCTGGTGGGGGCTGAAAACTCGGACACTGGCAAGCCGATAATCGTCACAGAAGGCGACCTTGAGCAAATACTGAAAGCCAAGGGCGCTGTTTATGCAGGGCTAAAAACGTTGCTTTCTGAAAGAGGATTGACTTTTAAAGACCTGAAAAGGATAATTCTCGCGGGGGGGTTTGCCAAATATATAAATGTAAAAAATGCCATATGCATAGGCATGCTTCCGGAAGTCCCGTTTGACATATATGACAGCATCGGAAACGGCTCTCTTGCCGGAGCTTATCTGGCCTTGATCGACCCGCTTGCGCGAGAGGCTTACCGCGATATTATAACAAAGCCTGACGTGGTGGCTCTGAACACAATTCCCGACTTCGAAATGAGCTTTGTTGATGCGCTTATGCTGCCCAATTACAATGAGTCCGAGTTCCCGGAAACGATGGCGGAGCTGAATAATTAGACGGAGTCGCCAAGAGTCCTGAAAAATAAAAGAATCCGGCAACACCAGAATAAAAACCGAACTTTTGGCGGCTCCATCCAATAAGACAACTGCCCCACTTTGAACTTTGTATTTTTTGATTCCTTCTTTAGCTCTGTTTTATTTTTTTCAATTCATGCAGGACGGCATCGAACATATACTCTGAAATCTGCTTTGCCCTTGTTGGTTTTTGCTGTGTCATGTAGACTTTATGCATCATTTTTTTCTGGGAATTCAATGTTTCAATTATGTTTTCCAGATTATCTGGCGGCATTCCCAATTCATTTTGCAGTATGCATATAGCGGCGCGCGCATTGGCCATAAGCAAATCAGAGGCTCGGAGCCATGATTCAATTATTTCATGCCCGCAGGCTATTCTGCTTGAGAATTCCAGCAGCAACTCTTTAGCCTTTTTGTAGCCTTTTAGCAATTCGACAGTTTTTTCTAGTTCTTGCTCCGCATCATTGTTTTCTTTGAGTTCTTTTAGCGCATATTCTGAAACGGCATTCAAATTGACAGGAAGGCAGTCTTTGCCAAAGCCGCGATGCCCCTTGCCGCCCATGAAACAATATTTTTCAAGCAATTCAGACGCTTCCCAAAAACGTTGGTCTTCCAGTCCGAAAGTTTCTTTTGCAAACCATTTCTTGTATTCATCAAGAGAGCTTTCAGGAAACTCTTTAACGTAGCCTGGAATTCTAATTGAAGCCATCTGCATTTCCCATGGGTGCAAATGCACGCTCCAGCTAGTGAGAACTGTCCCAAGGCATTTGGATTCCCCCTTTTTACTGAAGTCCATCACGTTTGGCAAATGCAGAGAGTCGTTCGGACAGAATACTGTTTCGCCGCAGGCGCTGGAAGCGGAGCAGGTTAAGGTTTTGAATCCGTTTGCAATCAAAAAATCTGTGCAGTAAAAAGGGTTCCAGCTTGCGTCTTTTCCATTCGGGAATAGCTGTTTGCCAAAGCGCTTGATTTCATCTTCATTAAGTTCATCCTTTGTTATATCGGGGTAGCGGCCCCACATACGGATTGTTTCAGAACTATTATTTTGATGATAATTCCAGTCGAAAATCACGACTTCTCTGGACAGCTTTTCCATGGCTTCCGGATGCGCAAGCAGCATGTCGGCCCAGATGCAAGGGCTTGTGTTTTTCTTCAGCACATAGTCTGCGATTTTCTGAACATGATCGATATAGAGCGCGGATACCGATTTCTCTGCTACTTTCTTAGCGCATGCTGGGCATTTTCCCAGAAAGCGCGCTTCGTCAGCTCCAAGATGGAGCATTTTAGAAGAGTCAAAAAGCTCAAGATATTCGTCAATCCACTTTTTCAGGAAAGGAATTAACTCGGGATTGCTCGGGCAGTATTGACTTATTTCGTCCGGCAATTCGCGCAAATGCGAATATTCTTTATGCTTCAGCACATATTGCGCATGACCCAAAATTTGAAGCAGAGGAATATTTTGGAATCCCAATTCTTTTGCTAAATTCAGAATTTTTTTGAATTCCATTTTGGAAAATGCGTCCGGCGAATTTGCGGCCTGGCAAATCTCCCATTCAATGTTGTTTTCCACTTCCCAGAGTATGGCGTTGTAGCCATATTGCTTCAGCTTTTTTAGCCATTTGCGGAGATAGTCTCCGTTAAATTGAGCCATATTCATGTCCACATGAAAAGCCACTATTTGATTTTTTTCTTTATTCATGATTGTTTTTTAGACTTTTTATAAAATTCATTCATTAGTTCGGATGAAAGCTTGTCCTCTTTTACTTTTCTTATCATGTTAGCCAAATCCATGGCAATGGCGTTGCAGATGTCTTTGCCATGCTCCGGCGTGACGTCTCCGCCGTATCCGCTTAGGTGAACTTTGTGTTTGGCGTACCAGTCTATCGGAGTTGTTAAATTCTCTCCCAGCACATTTCCTAGCCTTGGATTTTCAGCGCCCGCTTCACGGGGCAGGATTTTATCCATTTTTACCATTTCAGGAAAAAGGTGGAGAGCCGCCGCTGTTTCATAGGCTCCGCCATGGCCGCTTGAGCCTTTGGTTTCAGCGTGCATTTTCTCTTTTGCCTTTGCCGTCCGCTCTCCAAAACTCAAGTTGCACATATATGTGACATAATCCCTTGGGGTCTCGAGTTGCATCCTAAGGAAAGATTGGAGAAGTTTAGTGTTGCCGCCATGTGAATTGACCAGCATAATTTTTTTCAGTCCGTTCCTGCTGATTTCTTTGCATGTGGCTTCAAGCAACTCAAGCAGAAGCTGCAAGGGGAGGGCAAACGTTCCCGGCTCAAAGGTTGCTGCATTTACAAGCCCTGCGTAAAAAGGGGGAAAGACGATGGCTGGCTCCAGCTTTGACGCCATGTCAGCGAAATGCCAGCCTTTCATATAGTCAATTCCCATGGGCAAATGATCGCCATGTTTTTCTATTACCCCAAGCGGCAGAAGGCATACTCCATTTGCCTCAGCTGCAGCTGTCTTAAATTCTTTTGAAGTCATTTCATTCCAGCGCATGTCGGCTCTCCATTATTTTTTGTTAAACTCAAAGTTTTAGTTAATTATTTTCTTTTTTCAGTTTTTGCCAGTTCTTGCCGAATAATTTTTGAAACTTGTTCGGCCTGCATGTCTTTGCCTTTGGTGTTATAGTGAACTCCATCCACCCAAAGTTCCGAAGGCTTGGCATTGTTTGTCAAAGTGAAAAGGTCATTTGCAGGTATGCCTTTTTCTTTCATCACCCTAGCTGCTATCAGATTCATTTCTTTTACTTTTTGGGTTTGTGATTTATTTTTGACGGGAGTGGATGAGCACCATATAATTTTTGCGTTTGGCGCTTTTTCCCTTAGACGCTTCAATGCAGAGCGCAACCCTGCTTCCCAATCCGGATTGCTGGTTTTAAAGCTGTGCAAGCCGTTGTTAAAATGAATAATATCATATTTGAATTTTTTATTGTCCAGCACAAAGTCAAGTTCATCGAAATAAGATTTTTCGCCAACGCATTTTGACGTCACAAAATGTGAGACATAGGCTGTCCCTTTAAGTTTTTTCTTCACAAAAATCTGATAGCCATTGCATATTGAATCGCCGACCAGAAGCACGCGTGGGAGTTTCTCATCGCCTGCGTCATAATGATAGATCCTTATCCATTCTGTTCTTCCGGCATCCATGTGTAATGTTGTCATAATCATGCTTAAAAATACAAGCGTTAGTTTAATTGCATGGTTCATTTTTTATTCCCTTGTTTTATTTTGTTTTCTTTTCCATTTTCAAGTCATCAACATAGTATGTGCCTTTTTGATAGAACCTGATGATCGGAACTGTCTTTTTTATTTCTTCGCCATAGGGGGTTTTGTCAAGAGTTTTTGTAATGGAATACTTGTTCCATCCTTTTTTGTAAATGACGCTTTTGTGGATAGTCCACCATCTTTTATAGCCAGTTGGAGGGCCGCCCGTGAAGTCAATTCTTCCTGTTGCATTTTTGGGTGAGTAAACCCATGCGGAGAAGCAATATTTCTTGCCTGCCTCAATGTCCAAGGGAGGTGTTCCTGTCGCTGGGTAATGCCTGCCGTCCCAATTGTCAAAAGTGGCTTGGAGGGAATAGTTGCCACTCATGAAATCGCTTCGCGCAACTCGTTTTTTGTTCAACTGACCCGGGCGAATCTTTTCCTCTTTTTCATAATCATTGAAATATATGACATTTTCTGTTTTAGCTTTTGCGTTTTCTTTCCATGGCAAAGCGCTTTTTGTGGCGGCTTTTCCTGAAGCATTTTCCGGCGCGTCCAAAACAAGATTTCCGAAGAATTCTGTGCTTGAATGATTTTCAATTTTGGGACTCTTGTTGTGCCATTCATAATCGCGCCTGCTGTATCTGTAGTCGGAGTAAAACTTTTTGGAGTCATCGGAGTCCAAAGCGTTCAGGCGCACGTCAAACCCTATTGCCTTGCCTGGATAGATGTTGAAGTCTTTTAGCATGTTGTTTGCCAATCTTATTTCAATGCTGTAGCCTTTTTTCGTCAATGCTGACTTCCATTGCAGTAGCTCTGGATTTTTCTTGAGGGCTATTTTTAAATGATGATTGCCTGTCGTTATTTCATCGACTCTTCCTTTGCTGTCTGCGGGGGCTATAATCAGCTCTACATCGTCGTTTGAGAATTGAGTGTTTCCGCAGTCTCCCACTGGATCAAAATCAAGAAATATGCCAATTCCGTCCCCTTGCCACAGAGCTGGAGTGGAAATATTGTTGCGAATAATTTCTTTGTCTGGAATCTCAAACAGCAAATATAGCGCGTCATTTTTCCATGCGGCTTTAAACACTATTTGAATGTCTGGGAATTTTTTCATTTCCTCCGCTTTTCTGATGGGAGTTATGCCAGCGTCGCGAATGTGCAGCTGCAATTTTTGCTGGGGAATATTTTTCCAGTCATCCTGCTTGCCGTCTATGCTTAAAGCCTTGGCTGTTTTCTTTGCGTACAGAGTGTTGCGCCCGCCAGCTTTGAATGATATCATTTCATTTGGAGTGTGGACCACGCCTTCAATCATATGCGATGAATCTGTGACCTTGCCGGGAAGGGTTATGGTTTGTTTTTCCCCGGGCTTTAACGGCCCGTAAGTCCACTTTGTCCCTTCAAGGCTTTTATCGCTGTCATGCCTTGATATTTTTATGAAATTTTTCTTTAGTTCGCCGCCTGTGTTTTTTATTACGAGCTGAACTTGTCCATGATCTCCAACGCGGGCTGACACTTCCAGCGCTCTATCGCCTTTTTCTTTCTGCTTTTTGAACTTTTCGACTTGAGCTGGATTTTGAACTATATTCTCTAATTTTATGGGCTTTGCGTCAACGCATTTAAAGATTTTTGTCTCATAGGCTTTCAGTGATATCAAGGCTTGCATATCTTTAAGGGGCAATTCCTTGCCTGTTCTTAGGTCAATGACTGACTTTGCCCGCCAGAGTTTCCACGTGGACACTTCTTTAAAGCTTATTTCCACTTTTGTCTCAAAAGCTTTGAGATTGCTGACATAGAATACAGAGGGGTTTTCTTCAGTTTGGTCTCTTCCTATTATATCTCTGGTGGAGCCTTCGATTCTGCTGTAGTGTCCCTGCGGTATCATTGAAAATGTTTCCGCAAAAATGGCTTTATAAAGCTCGTGGCCCATGTTGTGCGAGCAGTCTGTGTACTGGTTGAATATATACGAAGCCGCATATCCAGCCAAGGCTGTGTTCATTTCATGAAGATAGTTTTCATGCGCGCCGCCAGCCGCTCCGATCAAGCTTTTGTCGTATCTTGAATTAAAAGAGCGTTCAGGCCATTTTACATGATTCTCGTAATAGCTGCCGGTCATTACAACGCCGGTATTGGCTCCGTTGTAATAAAAGTCCTGCGATTTTTTTGAATAAAAGCGCCAGTTGGGCCATTCTGGTTGTTTCTTTGCCCAGCTTCCTCGGTTTTTTGATATTGACAAAAAAGAGTCAATGACAATGCCAGGATGATTCTTGAGCTGCTTCATTGACACTCCCAGAGCTTTGCAATAGGAATCAATATTTTTAGCCCACTCTTTTTTATTTCCTCCGACTGGCTTTCTTCCATAAAGCCAGAATGTGACAAAAAGCCTGGCTTTATCGTTGGAGCCTGATATAAGTTTTGCGGCTTCTTTAAGCAGTGAAAACGTTGTTTCACATTTAAATTTCATCCATTTTTCTTTTGCGTTTTTGTTTATCCATTCATGGCGCTTTGAGAATCTTTCCGGGCCTTTGAAGTCAGGGATTTTTTGGTTCGAATGTTTTTGGAATCTTTTTATTGTGCCGTCTCCAAAGCCATAGTTTTCATTGAAGAAGCTGATGCCTGTCATGGGTCTTTTGGATAGGTATAGCATTATGCCTCTGAAAGCTTTGTAGCTCCCATAAAGCTTCAATTGTTCCTCTATTGTTTTAAGATAACTTTCTCTTATAGCCGGGTGGGAGATGTCGTGTCCGGCAACGGCGTTTCCACTTTTGTCCACAAGCACAATAGGGTCAGTGAATTCGCTGTTTTTCAAGTTCTTATATGTTGCGTTTACCCACCTTTGAAGGCTTTTGTTTCCGGTTTTTCGCCAGTTCTTTAGCTGCTTGAAGTCTGTGAAATAATGGGACATTAAAACAAGCTTGAGGTCATTGACTGAGAACATCTCAGCCATAAGCCCTATTCCGTCGGTTTGGACATATGGGTTTTCTTTTGAAGGATAATTGCCTCTGTTATACATGATAGATCCTGGCATGAAGCCGTTTTCTCCGCAAAAGCGCGTATAGCATATTTGATTTTCAAGAGCCAAGTAAATCCTGCGCAGTTGGTCATAGCCTTCGCGCAAATAGCCGCCAAATCCACCCATGTTTATTTCATAATCAGTTCCTGGATACATGTTGACACATGAAATCAAGCTTCTTTCGTTAAGCCCCATGTAAAGCTTTTCTCCTGGGATTTTTACGTCTGCCATTGGCAGGCGCTTGTCGAGTACTTTGTAAATGCGGAATTTTATGGCTGCGGCTCTTGTCCCGGCTTCTTTGTTGGCAAGAATCACATTTATCTTGTGGGTTCTAGGGTAAAAGATAAGCCTGCCGGTTTTTACGCTGTTTGACAGCGGGAAATCACCGCCGCATATGCCTGTCACTTCCGCTTGGTATTCGGAGGTGTCATCATTGAAGACGCCCACAGTAAAAAGCCTGTCGCGATTGTCTGGATAATCAAACTCCAACAAATAAAGGCAATTGATGTCTTTTAAATTTGTCTCCCATGAAACGAGGCTGACTTTTGAGGATGCATGCTGAAACCAGTCGCCGGTTTCCCGATATCTTGCTTTTGCCCTTTTGCCGTTTTTGAGCAAAAGCGTGTCTTCCATTATTCTCTGCCCTTTATACGCGCCGCGCTCGATAAATTTATGTGAATCTTTGGGGTCGCCACAGTTTATTGTGTCAACCAGTTCTTTATTCAAGCTCTCAAAGATTTTTGCGGCAGGGACTTTTTTCTGTTTTATTTTGCCTGTTACGATTAATTCCGCGCGTCTCTTATGGCCTTGTTCCGGGCCGAAGGAGTATGTGGCTGTATAGGCTCCTTGTTCTTTTGCTGGAAGTTCAATATTGTAAACAATTTTATTATCTTCAATTGCTCCGCTTATCCCGCTTTTCTTTCCCCATGCAGGCTTTTCCTTAGTCCAGCAATTTTCCAGCTCAAAGCTAAGTTTTGGAACATTTATGCCGTAAAATTTTTCAGGTATGATTATTTGCTGAGAAATCCCTTTTTGTTGATTGAAAACAGGCAATCTTTTTCCTGTGTTTTTTATCTTTATCAGGCCACCATATGGACGCGCCGTTCCAAATTGACGGGATTTTTTTTCTTTGATTTTTCCTGCCTTGCCCGCCTTTACCCATTTCTTTCCACGTGGGCGCAGCCATTTGTCGTCAGGCTCAATTATAATTTCCTTGCCTGACTCTAAATGCGCAACAATCATGAAATAGCCTTTGTTGTTTTCAATCAGCAGTTCATTTTCTCCTTTTTTGAAGCCGCTTATCGGAGCCATATAAATTGCTCCGCGAAAATTGCCGTGACCGTTGGGCTTGTGAAC
>CAZYVR010000022.1:0-28960 GCA_964651145.1 uncultured Victivallales bacterium
AAAAATGTATCTCTCTCTATTTAAAAAACTTACTTTTTTCTGGACAGACCCTAATCTGGTGGGGAACGCAGTAAAATTCACAAAAGAAGGCAACATTCGCGTAAAACTAGAAATGAATGAAAAAATAGACGAAACTCTCCGATTGCATTTCAGCATAAGCGACACGGGCATTGGAATAAAAAAAGAAAACCAAAGCGCTATCTTCAAAGCTTTTACCCAAGCGGACGGAGCCACAACCCGCCATTACGGCGGCACGGGCCTGGGCCTGGCCATCTGCTACAGGCTTGTAAAAATGATGGGCGGGGAAATATGGGTTGACAGCGAACATAAAAAAGGCAGCGTCTTTCATTTTATTGTTCCATTAACTCAGTCAAAGAACAAAGAAAATAAGCGGGAAGAGGCAACAGACGGGCAAGACCCTGAACAAACTATTCCGCCAGCATCATCATGCTCCCTCAATATCCTTCTAGCCGAAGACAATGCGGCCAACAGGGAACTAATGAAAATAATCCTTGAGAAAAGTGGACACAAACTTTATATGGTTGAAAATGGCAAAGAGGCATTGCTCATGATGCCTGAACAACATTTCGATCTGGTTTTTCTTGATATTCAAATGCCGGAAATGAACGGCTACGAAACCGCAAAGGAAATAAGAAAACTTGAAAAAGAAGCGGACAAACCTTCCACGCTCTTGATTGCCCTGACAGCTTACGCCATGCCGGAAGAAAAACAAATGTGCCTGAAATCAGGAATGGATGACTATCTTTCAAAACCGATCACTGAACAGATAATTCTAGAAAAAATTAGAGAATGGATCGAAAAAAAGCAAAGAAAATAGCCTCTTCGTCGTTTTAATCCGTAAATCTTCAATATGAGCAAAAAAACAAAAAGTTTTGTTTTTTACTTCAAAGCATTTTTATCGGGATTCCTGAAGCAGTCAATAAACAAACGGAATAAAAATGAGCAAAGCGAATGGCTATTCCGGATTGCCCCTTGACGGCGAAAGGGTTCCAGATTACAGGCTCATCCCCGGATCAAAACGACAAAGAACCAGAAAATAGCTTCGCCATAAGCACAAAAAAAATCCTCCCGCCATTATAGACAGGAGGATATAGATCGAATCCAATAAACGCTTAGGTGTCTATTCTTCCATTTCGTTGAGAGCGGCTTTTCTGCTTAGTCTTATTTTGCCGGACTGGTCAACGTCAAGCACTTTGACTGTGACTTTGTCGCCTTCTTTGCATATATCCTCAACTTTATTGACTCTGTAGTTTGCCATTTCAGAAATATGAAGCAAGCCTTCCTGACCAGGGAGGATTTCAACAAATGCGCCAAAATCTTTGACAGATTTTACCAGGCCGCGATAGACTTTGTCTATTTCGGCTTCGGCTGTGCATTCCATAATTCTTCTTCTGACAACTTCCATGACGTCTTTGTCTTTGGCAAGGACTGTCACGCTGCCATCATCTTCGATGTCAATTTGGGCGCCGGTATCTTCAGTTAGGGCTTTGATATTTTCTCCGCCTTTGCCGATAAGCGCGCCAATTTTAGCAGGGTTGATGCGGACAACTTCCATGCGAGGAGCATTTTCGTTAAGCTCTGCGCGCGGAGCAGGAATGCATTCATCCATTGCGTCAAGTATTTTGAATCTTGCGATTTTGTTTCTTTCCATGGCCTTAACAAGCAAGTCCAGTGAAATTCCGGGAAGCTTCAGGTCAAGCTGGAAGCCGGTGATGCCTTCGCGTGTTCCGCAAACCTTAAAATCCATGTCGCCGAAATGGTCTTCCGCGCCGAGAATGTCAGTAAGAAGCAACTCTTTGCCTCCGCCAACCACCAAGCCGCAGGAGATTCCAGCCACGGGAGCTTTTATCGGGACGCCCGCGTCCATCAAAGCCAGAATTGCGCCGCATACGCTGGCCATTGAAGTTGAGCCATTGGAAGACATAACTTCGGATACGCAACGAATAGTGTAGGGGAAGTCTTTCGGAATGAGCTGAGCAACGGAACGTTCGGCAAGATTGCCGTGTCCTATTTCGCGCCTACCCGGCCCCATTATTCTGCCAGTTTCGCCAACACTGTAGTTAGGAAAATTGTAATGCAGATAAAATTCTTTGCGCTTTTCGCCGCCTGTGATAACATCGCCTTCCTGAGCGTCTTTTTTGCCGCCAAGCGTTGCAATGACAAGAGCCTGAGTTTCGCCGCGGGCGAAAAGGCCGGAGCCGTGCACGATAGGAAGAATTCCGACTTCAGCTTCAAGAGGGCGGAGGTCTTCGAGTCCTCTTCCATCAGGACGGTACTGCTTGTCGATGATTGCCGCGCGGATAGTGTCTTTGACGATGTCGTCAAAGGCCATGCGGAGATAAAAATCAAATTTGGCTTTGTGCTCTTCTGGAATGTCATCCACAATTGCTTTGCTGGCGGCGGTTGAAAGCTCTTCAAGGGCGGTTATTCTTTCTTCTTTGCCGGGAACGAGGCAAGCTGCCTCAATTTTGTCAGCGACAAAAGCATCAAGACCCTTTTTGATGCATTCAGGCACAAGGTAAAGCTTGGGCTCTTTTTTCTTCTTGCCGGCTTTTTCGGCCAGTTCGATTTGAGCTTTGACTTGGATTTTAACTACTTCGTTCGCAAATTCCATGGCTTCTTTGAGCAACTCTTCCGAGCATTCTTTGGCTTCGCCTTCTATCATAATGATCTTGTCTGGCATTCCAGCATAGATGAGCTCAAGTGTGCTTTTCGCCATTTCTTCGTGAGTCGGGTTGGCTATCAACTTTCCGTCAACGCATCCAACTCTGAGAGCCCCTATCGGACCCTGAAATGGCAAGTCTGAAAGAGTAAGGGCCACTGACGCGCCCAGCATGCAAAGCATATCGGCGTCATGTTCGCCATCAGCGCTCAACAAAAGAGCCTGCACTTGCACTTCGTCAAAGTATCCTTTAGGGAAAAGCGGGCGAATAGGACGGTCAGTCAGGCGGCAAGTAAGAATTTCCTTATTGCTGGGACGGCCTTCGCGCTTAATGTATCCGCCGGGAAATCTTCCCGCTGCGCTATATTTTTCGCGGTAATCGACCTGCAATGGAAAGAAGTCTGTGTTTTCACGAGCCGAACCACTGCAAGCTGCCACGAGAAGAACTGTGTCACCTTGTCTTAGCAGACATGAGCCGTTTGCGAGTTTCGCCATTTTGCCGGTCGAGATTTCGATTGAGCGGCCTTCGGCGATTTCGATTGAGATTTTTGTTTCAGCCATTTAGAATTTTCCTTCTTTAGTTTTGGCTTTCATTTTTTGACGCAAGCGCGTTCTGGCTAAAAAGCCAGACCTTGCGCGCGTACGATGCAAGCACAAAATAAACTGTATGCAAAACTGGATGAAAAATAAATGCCCAGCGGAATCGCGGGACCAACCCCCGAACTTCTTTTGAGCCCGGATACTGATTCCGAACGAATTCCACTCAGACTAAATATCTCGCGCCTGCTTTGCCTGACAGCAACCCTGTGCTTTTGCTGCTATTGTAATTTACAAGCAAAATCATTATACGCAAATGGCCGCATACTTGCGGCCAAAGCATAAATCACTTGTAAATAAACACTATTTTCTGCGAATGCCGAGTTCATCGGTCAAAGAAAGAAAGCGCTCATGGTCTTTTCTGCCTAGATAAGCAATAAGTTTCCGCCTGTTGCTAACCATTGCAAGCAGACCGCGTCTAGTGCTGTGGTCTTTTTTGTTGGCGCGCAAATGCTCCGTGAGCTCTTTGATTCTTTCTGAAAGGATAGCGATCTGAACTTCAGTTGAGCCAGTGTCGCCTTCTTTTTTCGCAAATTTTTCAATAACTTCTGTTTTTCTGGATTTGTCCATAATCTCAGGTATTCTCCAATATTCCTATAATTAATCAAATAGAATTTTTAAAGTATGACAAGTTCCCGGCAATGCAAATCTTTTTACAAAAATAATTCCTATTTTTTCAAAGCCGCACATTAAGATAATGACTCCGCCAAAAGTCTCGGAAGCTGGCGCTGTAACAAAATAAAGCTTGTTGTCGCCTAGCTGCCAGCTATTCCGCCGCTGGAGCGCGTCCGAACAATCTTCGCTCAATAAAACAATTTTTTTGCTTTTATTATAGATATCTGCTATAATTATTCATATTAAAGCAAAGGGGGAAATTGTCGTGAGTTTGATTTGCTTTTGATATTGAACGGGGAGACTTAGTGAAAATAAAATGCGCGCCTGATTTGCGCAATGGATTCTGCATGAATTTCACACTCATTGAATTGCTCGTTGTGATTGGCATAATAGCAATTCTTGCGGGAATGCTGTTGCCTGCGCTGAACAAAGCGCGCGATAAGGCCAAAAAGATTTCATGCCTGGCTAACTTGAGCCAAATAGGCTCCGCCACTGTTTCTTACGGGGACGACCATTTGCGTGAAGCTCCATCTTTTGTGTACGACACTCATCATTGGTCATACGCCGACCACTTGCACATAAACAATCTGTGGGATGGGCTCGGCCTTCTGTGGCTGGAAAGATATTTAAAGCAGTCTGCCACCTTTTATTGCGAAAGCAATCAATACACGAATTATTCCACCGATTCCTCTAATTTTATAGAATCTCCTGCGGGCGGAACAATCATTATGAGCAGTTACGTTTACCGGGATCCATCACATGAAGACTGGCAAACCGCAACTCCAAAGCCTGCCTGGGCGGGAGACTGGCAGGTTTCAAGCTGCGCTGTGGCGGCGGACGCTTTTGGTAGCCGCGAAAATAGCGGAGCCCACAAAGATGGCTTGAACGTCCTCTATGGAGACGGACATGGCAAATGGATCAATATGCCGCAGTCCAGACAGATTCAGGAAACAGAAAACAAGGACACTCACGCTTCATGCGACAATTCCTCAATGGCCATAGCTTGGGACCCTCTTGATTCTTTGTATTAAGACGGCAAGGCCGAATTACTGAAAAATCAAAAATTATCCTGCAAATTCAGCAGTGATGTAATTTTTATCTTCTTTTACACTTAGACTTTGCACCCTTTTGCGCTTATATTTAGAGTATATACTGTATTAATCAAGGGAGACTTGACATGGGACTTTTCAGTAAACTGCGCAATGAACTGATTGATATTATTGAATGGCCTGACAATTCGGGAGACGTGCTTGTTCATCGCTTTGACAGATATAAAAATGAGATCAAATGGGGCGCCAAGTTGGTTGTCCGTCCAGGGCAACGCGCCGTATTCGTCAATGAAGGAAAAATAGCCGACGCCTTTGAGCCAGGCACATACACTCTGGACACCAAGAACCTTCCAGTCTTGAGAACACTGCTAAGTTGGCCTTATGGATTCAACTCTCCCTACAAGGCTGAGGTCTATTTTATAAAAGTAACCGAGCAGCTCGACCGCAAATGGGGAACCCCGAACCCGGTAATGATGCGCGATCAGGATTTTGGCATTGTGCGTCTCAGGGCGCGCGGCAATTACTCCTACAAAATAGGCGTGCAGGAAGAAATGATTTCGCGCTTTGTCGGAGCTCAGCCTGAATTTACCCCGGAAGACATAGAAGGACAGATCAGGACCAAGCTTATTTCTTCATTTTCCGATTGCATGGGCGAGCTGAAAATACCAGCGCTGGACCTGGCCGCAAACTATGACGAAATCAGCGATCAAATGCAAAAAAAGCTCAAAGACGCTTTCAGCGAACTCGGTCTTGAAATGCTTTCGTTTGCGCTCGAAAATATATCTTTGCCCGAAGAAGTCGAAAAAGCCATGGACGAAAGATCGTCAATGGGGGCAGTCGGCAATCTCAACAATTACTCGCAGTATCAGGCGGCGAATGCCTTGCGCGAAGCCGCAAGCAACGAAAACGGCAGCGCCGGAGGATTGATGGGCATGATGGTGGGCGGACAACTGGGGCAAGGCATAGGAAGCGCCTTGCATCAGCAAACTCCGCAAACAGGCGGAGCCGCTCCGCCTCCATTGCCTCAGGAATCCTCATTTTTTGTGGCTTTAAATGGACAGCAGACTGGACCTTTCGGAGCTGGCGAACTGAAATTAAAGGCTCAAAGCGGAGAAGTGTCAACGGAAACTTTGGTTTGGAAAGAAGGCATGCCAAGCTGGACGAAGGCAGGCGAAGTTCCGGAACTTTCGGCGCTTTTTGCTCAGATCCCCCCGCCGCTTCCGCCTCAATAATATAGCAACTTGGAGAACATGCAGATGTCAGAAAACGAGAACAGACGACAGGGTATTCTTCTTGAAACAGGCACTAACGAAGTGGAAATAATAGAGTTTTTCCTCAGCGATCAAAGCTTCGGCGTCAATGTCGCAAAAGTGAAACAGATAGTGCAATTTGATGAAGGACTTCTCACGCATATTCCCCAGTCGCATCCGGCAATGGCAGGATACTATCTGTTCAGAGAAAACACTATACCGATGATAGACCTGAAAAAAGCGCTTGAATTCCCGGAAGGCGAGCCGCCAAGCAAGCCGCTGGCGCTTGTGACAGAGTTTAATGAACATCTAAACGCATTTCTTATTGACAGAGTCAACAGAATCCACAGAGTGTCCTGGAGTGACCTTGAGCCTATGAACCCATTGCTTGAGGGAGGCGGTTCATGCTTTACTGGCTCCATCAATATCGGCAAATGCGAGATATTGATTGTCGATCTGGAACGGCTTGTCGCTGAAATATCTTCGAAGTCGCAAATGGACACTGAAACAGCAAAGCTTATAGATGAAGCTCAAAATATAAAAGTCATTCTTGCGGAAGACTCCACTTATATCAGAAACTCCATGATCAAAAATCTTAAATCTTTGGGATTTTCCGTCCTCGAAGCTTTTGACAATGGACAGGACGCATATGAGTTCATGAAAATGCTAAAAGACAAAGCCGATCAGGATGGGAAGAGCGTTCGAGACTATCTGGACATTGTCATAACAGACATTGAAATGCCAAGGCTTGACGGCCTCACGTTGTGCAAGAACATCAAGGAGGAGCTGGGCATTAAAAACCTTCCGGTCGTCGTTTTTTCATCGCTCATAAATGCGCAGATGGAGAAAAAATGCCAGACAGTGGGCGTTGACCGCTACACCAGCAAGCCAAAGCTGGAAGAGCTCAAAGACATAATCCTCAGCTGCTGCTCGCAAAATAAATAGAATTTGGAGTCTTTATCTCGTTTTTTTCTGCTTGATTATCGATGCAGAGTGCCGCAAAGATCGTTGATTGTTTTTTGAATTTTTTCTGGAGATTTATACTTGGTCAATGCAAGCATAAGAAAAATGCGAGCTTTTTGAGCATTTAGGTTGCCGCTTGTTACAGTTCCAAGTTTGTCGTCATTTATTTCATTGTTTCTTAATACCATGCCGCTGGCAGATCTAGCTGAGCGCATGACTATTACTCCACTTTTAATGGCGTTACGCACAGTCGGGAGAGCCACTGTAGAAAAGTTGCCGTTTCCAGTTCCAGCAATAACAATGCCGTTAGCCTTGGCGTCAACAGCTGCTTTTATCAATTTGCCGTCCATATTCTGATGCGCATATATGATTTTGACTTCCGGCAGTTTTTTTTGTTTCAACGCGCCCGAAAAAAGACCGCGCAAGTATTTCCTTTTGCGAAGCTCCACAGCCCCATAGAAGGCTTTTCCTATTGGGCTGTCGTTGGGGGACTTGAACGTGTTGACGCATATAGTGTTGGACTTCCAGGCGTCTTGGGCAGGGTGGATAGTGTTGTTCAGCATGAGCATAACTCCTTGGTTTCTGGCTTTCGGGTTTCCTGCCAAAGCAACAGCATTGTAAAGATTATTTGCTCCGTCTGCGCTGAGGGCTGTGGCTGGACGCATTGAGCCTGTTAGCACTATCGGCTTTTCGGAATTTAGTGTTAATTGCAGGAACCATGCGGTCTCTGCCATAGTGTCGGTTCCGTGCGTGATGACTATGCCGGAAACTTCGGGGCGCTTAAGGTTTTTTATGCAGCTTTTTGCCAGTTTTATGAGCATTTTGTTTGTAATATTCTGAGACGCTACCTGAAGAACTTGTTCTCCTTCAACATTTGCAATATCTTTGAGTTTGGACACTGAATCCAACATTTGATTTACCTTGATTTTAGAAGGGGAATAGGCATAATTATTTGTAGAATCGCCGACTCCAGCTATTGTTCCGCCAGTGGCGAGAACTACCACGCGTGGTTTATTTTTAGCTGGTTCACCGCATTCTGAATTAAAAGCCGCCAGTATGGCAAGCCCTGAAAAAAGAAGTCCTGATACAATTTTTTGTGCTGTCAACATAAATTATGTTCCTTTATTTGCTTTATGATTTTATCAGCGTTCTCGGAAAAGTTTTATGCATTCTCTAATGCTTTTGCCTGCAAAGTGTTCATGGGCATATGAGATGCCTAAGTCCCATTGTTCATTTGCACAATTTGTTATTATTCGCTAGTTAAATATGCAATTATAAACTATTTTGGGTCAAATGCAAGCAAGGGCAGGTTGATTGGAGAGTCTTCAATGTCCAGCTTATTGCCGATTTGCATTGGCAATAAGCTGTCAAATAGCAATACTTTATGCGGGCCGGCTTATACTCCGGCTTTACTGGTTTTTTATTTTGCGGCTTCCATACGGGCGCGGCGGTATTCCAGCGCAAACTGGTCTCCGTCATATCCGCAGTCGTCTTGCCTGAGATCGGTCAGAAAAATTTCCTGCCCGTTGTTAAGCCATGACTGTCTTGCCGCAATAGCTGTGAGTTCCGGCTCAACAAGGACTTCAAGGGACAATGGCGGATTTTCTTCTTTGCCTGTGAGATACGGCAGCTCAGCCTCAAGAAGGCTTCTGTAAATCAAAGCTGTGTCGGCCTGGATATACTCCACGTTCTTGTCCGTAACAACCGTGAGGTTGAAAGGCAGCCATGCGGCTTTGCCGAATGTCATAAGGACAATATTGCCGTTGTCCCAGGTTATCTTTATGTTTTTCTGCTTGCTGGAGCCTATGTATTGAACAGAGCGCACGCCAGCTCCCATCAGGCAAGAGGCCATGGCATAGCCGTGAATCCCGTAATTGAAATCATCCACGCCAATGCTGGTGTAGCCAGTGTGGACTTCGCCGCGTTCATCAACAGGCTTCGCGAGAAATTCGTTCACCTCTTTTGTGAAGCGCAAGCTTGAGCCGCCAGTTACTTTTTTGCCTTGCTTGCCCCAATCCAGTATCTGGTTGATGTCTTTTAAATTGCCGGCAAAGGGCTTGTCAATAAGAACGGCTTTGTCGGCATTGACAAAAGGCGCGGCCTGTTCGATATGCTTGTCCCAATTGGTAGTGTGGACAATCACGCCATCGACCATGTCAATCATGTCCTCAAAATTGTCGAGGGCCTTTGGTATGCCGTGCTTTTCGCAGAATTCTTTTGCAAAGCCTTCGGGGCGCGTTTCGCCTGAATCCCATGCGGCGACAACTTCAACGTCAACCTGCTTTTCTTCAGTCATCGACTTTATTACGGGAACCCATGAATCGGGATGGGATGTGCACAAGCCTACAAGTCCAAGTTTAAAAGCCATAGGTGAAATCTCCTTTTTTATTTTTTTAAATAATGAATGCCTTCAATGTATTTTTTATAGCCCAGTTTTTCATAAACCTTTTGGGCCGGAACATCATTGGAAAGAGTTGAGACCCTGAACTTGTCAAAGCCTTCCTCGTCCATTCGGCGCGCAATTTCCGATTGCATTGCCTTTCCTATTCCGCGTCCCTGAAAATCAGGATGCACGGCGTTGTTTCCTATCTGCGCTATTCCTCTTTCAAAATCAAGCGAGCATGTGGCGTATCCGACAACCTTGCAATACATCTCGCAAACAATGACCCAATAAATATTATTTTCGACCTGCGCTTTTACCGCTGGATTTTTGTAGTCGTGCCATTCCTTGCCGCCAATTTTTTCTCCAAAGAAATCCTCTGTCAGCTTGTCATGGCAAACTGGGCCAAACGCCGACTTTGTGATTTCGAGAATATCCGGGATGTCTTCAAAACGCGCAGGGCGCATCATGCGGTTCCCGTCAGTGACATAAGGATAAAATGGAGCTTCATTTGCAAGCGCCTCAACGGAGTCTTTTATAAAATCAAAATATCCAGCCATCTTGTCAAAATTCAAAGCTTCAAGCTTGTCTTCCGGCGTGTGATATGGGGGGCGGACAAGATGCGCGTCGGAAAACCAAATATATGGAATCCCGCGTTTTACGGCCGCGCCATGGTCGCAAGAAGGATTGTTTTGTTCATTAAGCCGATATCTGACCTTTGTCTCTATATTTTTGACAGCTTTCTTGAAGCGTCCGCTTCCGCCGCAGTCAACATCAAGCATTCCCAGCCATTGTCCAATATCGTCAATTTCTATATGCGCCACGCAGTTTTCCAGATCGCCTTCGCGGCTCTTATAAAATGCCTCGCCTCCGGCTCCGCAGCAATCGAGAAGGCCGTACTCTTCGCTCCCGGAACACACAAAATGGACAGTGGCCGGAAGTTTTTTGTTCGCAAAATGTTCAGCCACCTGCAGAAGCATTGCGATTCCGCCCGCGTTGTCAAAAGCGCCCGGCGCAAAAGCGGCGGTGTCCATATGCGCGGAAACCGCAATCCAATGCCTGCAGGCGCCGGGCAAGGTCGCCACAACATTGACCGACTCACTCCGGGGCGCTCCTTCATGCATGACAGCCAGCCGGAATTCCTCGCCTTCGCGCCGCATAAGCTCGCAGCCGGAACGGTACGAAACGGTGACAGTTGGCAGTTTTTTGACTTCCGGATAACGGACAATTTTTGCGTTCAGCAAGTCCATCAAAGGAGTGACAACAATAAGCCCTTCAAGCCCGTTGCGCTCCAGTTGCAGAATATAATCTATGCGCTCTGGAATGCTTGCGGCGTTAATCATAAGGACGCCTATCTTGCCGCTGAGATCGCCTTCAATGTCGATTGCCGGATGTTTTTCGTATCCCAGAAAAACAAGCGTTCCCCGGACATCTCCCGCCGGGGAAAATTGAGTTGGAAGCGTCTCGAATTTTTCGGAGCGGGCGCAAGCTTCAAGAACAGCTTCCGAAGCCATATGCGACGCGCTGTTAAAACTTTCTATAGCCGCGTCATATCCCATTTCAGACAATCTGCCTTTGAGATATTCAGCCGCTTCAAGCTCTTTCCAGGAGCCAGGGGCCCTTGGTCCTATTTTCAAAAGGTCGGCAACTGTTTTTTTCAGACTTTCCGTCAGCATTGGCCGCTCCTGCGCTTTTTTTCTTGTTTACAATTTCTAGTTTTTCCGCTTCCGCAGCTCTGCAGGAGCGGAAAAAACTTTATTTTGTCTCGAGGATTGAGGGCTTGACCCTCATTAGTGCGACATTTTCATGACTATGCCAAGCGCCTTGTCCGGGCTTTCGATAAGCATGTCGGCGGCTTCGCCAACTTTTTCGAGAGGCATAGTGTGGGTTATCATCGGATCGACCAGAAGGCGTTTTTCAGATATGAGCTGAACTATCTCCCTGAGGTTTCTCTGGGTGGTAAACTGGACAAAAGCGTCCGGGTAATCCTGTCCGTACTCATAAGCTTCGTCATGATATCCCGCGCCGGTTCTGGAAGCGGCTCTGATATCGAGATTGCCGGAAGACGCGCCTCCTCCGAGAGTTATTTCGCATCCGCCGACCAATACAATGCGCCCCATTTTATGAGTGTCAGCGGAAACCTTCATGCACTTTACAACCGATTGAAACGCTTCGGTAGCCGGGCCACCAAAAGCCATAATTGAAAAGTCGGCGCCATAAGGAGCCGCAAACTTTTTAGTTGCCTCAACTGTGTCTTCCTCGCGGAAATTGGCAATGTTATTAATTCCGCATTTGCGCGCTATTTCTATGCGTGATGAAAAGCCTTCCCATGCGATGGTTCTTGCCCCGCTCAACATGCTGAGCTGAGAAGCAAGATTGCCGACTATTCCCAAACCGAGAACAATTCCATATTCGCCAAGTTGTGGAAGAGTGCGTCTTATAGCCTGAAGGGATGTCGCGCCAAGACACGCGTATGTTGCCTGGGAATAAGTCACATTGTCAGGTATTGGGACAACCATATTAACCGGGACGCATGCGTAGTTGGCATGCCATGCTCCGCGTCCGCCCATTGCCGCCACTCTCATTCCAGGCTTCAAGCCTTTGCTTTCGCCTTTCACTTTAATCACTTCGCCTGCGTTGGCGTATCCAAAATGTGTGGGCTCTTTATCTTCAGGTTTTGCCCTTAATTTTTTAACTCCGACCATTTCCGTTCCGGGACTGATAAGCGAAGCGTGCACCTTTATAAGAATTTCGCCATTCTTAAGTTCAGGAAGTTCCTGCTCTATTGCGCTTACTTCGCCCTTGCCGTTGATTACCGCTAATGTTCTTTTCATTGCCTATGTCCTTTTTTAGATTCGTGCAAAAATATTTTTCTTAACAAACAGAACTATACATAACTTATAATATATACCTGAACACCATATTGTATTTAGCAAAAACAATCATTCTTTTAGCAAGCAGAACTGCATCAGCTAATCTTTGCGTTTTTATAAAATCATTGCCGGACAGGCTGAGTCAAGAAGGAAAAAGAACATTTCGGGAAAAATATGGGGGGATGAAAGTAATCCGACGGCTCCACCAAAAGTCCAATGCGCTGTCGCCACATTGCGAAAAAAAGTTGTTTAGGCGCTTTTTAATCGGATAAAATAACTTGTCAGGCATAAAGTTTGTGCTATTTTAACTCTTGAAAATAATCGTATTCTTTATTCTCATAAGTTCGGAGTTGAAATGGAAGCAGATGAAGCCCCGTTGCGCGCGTTGATCATTGATGACTATTTCCTAATCAGGCGCAATCATAAACTTTTGCTTGAAAAATTCGGGTTCGAGGTCATCGAGTCCTGCGACGGCAATGACGGACTTGCCAAGCTTGACAAGTACGGAATTGACTACTTTTCTTTGATTATGGTCGATTTAATGATGCCGGAAATGAGCGGAGCCGAATTTCTTATGAAGTGCAAAGAAATATACGACGAGAAACTGCCTCAAGTCCTTGTTTGCTCCAGCGCAGCAGAGGTGCCTCTTGTCAAAAAAATAGCGGCTTTGGGCATTTCCGGATATATGGTTAAGCCCGTCAACTACAAGCTGTTCATTGACAAACTCCGCGACATGTTCCCTGGACGAATAGAATAAGGAGTTTATTTTGAATAAACTCCTAAGCTGAAGCTTTGCAGTATGCTAGATGGCTGCGACAAAAGTCTTAAAACTTTAAAAATCCCGGCACAGTTTATTGATTGCGTTTTCTTTTTCCCAGCAGAAGGATGTCGCGAAGTTGTTTTTCATCATTGACCTGCGCCCATCTTCCCTCAAAGAGTTTATTCTGCACAATCTGCGCGATTGCGGCAAGAGCTTTTAAGTGAAGGTTTCTCATATCCCGGGAGCCGATTATCACAAACACTGCTTTAACCGAGTCGGCTTCTTCTGAGAATTTTGCGCCTTCCGAGCATCTGACTATTATTATCTTAAAGCATTTTTCCCCTTCGGCAATAATATGCGGAATCGCAACAAATGGCGAGATTGCCGTGCTGCTTTCTTCTTCCCGCGCTTTCATAAGCTCCAACATTTTTTCTGAAGACATGTTCATGTCATCCGCAAAGTTGTCCGCTATTTTCCCGAACAGCTCGTCGCTTTCCATGGGGCCTTTCAGATCAAGAACGCCGGCGCTTTCCACCTGATCGTCAAAATCGTCCTTTATGAGCCCGTCCCGTTCGCGAATAACTTCTTTCAATTCGCTTTCCAGATTATGGGATGTCAGCTTCCGGTTGGTTATCCTTTCCAGCAAAAGAAGGAACGCGTATTCTCCATGCGTTTTTCTGCCGTAGAACATATATATAATCAGTCCTGCGGCAATCATGCTCAGACTTATTTCGATTGCCCCAAAGCCCATGTCGACAATTAAAAAGCCAAAAAGAACAATGCTCACAATCTGAACCCATGGGTAGAAAGGAGCCCTAAAAGTAGGACGGTAATTCATGGCCTTGCTTTCGCGCAATATGATAATTGAAAGATTTGCGAGAATATATGTGGTGAGAATGACTGTAGAGGCCGCTTTTACGAGGATCTTCAATTCGAGCGTCAAAGCCAGAATAATAAACAGTCCCGTGAAAGCGACGGAAACTGCGGGCGTTTCAAATCTCCGGCTGACGAATCCCAGAAAGCCGGGAGCCAGCTTGTCACGGCTCAAAGCCAGCGGATAGCGGGATGCCGACATTATTCCCGCGTTCGCCGTGGTAACAAAAGCAAGAACAGCCGCAATTGTTATGGCAACATATCCGGGTGTGCCCATAAATATTCTGGCAGCGTCCGCCACTGGCGTCATGGAGCCCGTCAGATTGTCTGCGTGAAGGATTCCGACTGTCACCAGCAGCATCAGCGCATATAAAACAGTCACAGCCACCACTGAGGAAATCATTCCAATCGGCAGATTTCTTCCCGGCTTGTTGACTTCTTCAGCTATGCTTGCGACTTTGAGGAGCCCCCCGAAGGATATAAAAACAAATCCGGCAGTGGAGAGTACGGAATTAAATCCTTTTCCTTTAAAGACGAAAGGATCAAACCTTGAGATTTGCACGTGGGTTATTCCGAACAAAATATAAAACGCCATCAACAGGATCAGCCCGACAACCAGAAGGACTTCAAGCTTTGCCGCTTCTTTTACTCCAAAAATATTCAGCAGGGTAAAAAACACAGTAAAGCCAGTTGCGAATACGAAGAGCGCGCTCATGCCCATAATTGAATCAATGCCCAGCAAAAGACACAGCACTTCCGACAAACCGAAGATGGCAAAGGCGCTTTTAAGCGACAAGGCGAACCAGCTCAAAAATCCAGAGACAGTCCCTGTCATAGGCCCCATGCTTCTGGTTATAAAGTAATAGTCTCCGCCCGCGCGCGGCATTGCCGTGGCCAACTCGATGACGCTCAGCACGCCCGCCAGAGCCAGAATCCCGGCCAGAAAATATGAAACGAAAACGGCCGGCCCCACATGTGAAAACGCCAGCCCCGGCAAAATAAATATCCCGGAGCTGATCATTGCGCCTGTGGCTATGCAGAACACGTCTATCAATCCGAGGTTTTTCTTGAGACCCATTATTCCCCTTTTCTTCATCTTACATTCCGATATGCAAAACATATAACCATGCGGCCATGTTTTACAGTGTCCGAGAGCGTTTTTTAAAAAGATAATATATTCTTATGCCCTTGATGGACGAAGCCGCCAAAAGTCCAATGCGCTGACGCGGAGGCAACATTGGCCTGTTTTAGCTTCGTTTAAAAAACAGGCGGCAGCGTAGGCGTTAAACCATGTGGCTGCCGCCCTTCTTTTGTCAAGTATGCCTTCTTGCATCATGGCATTTCAATGGCATGGAGATATATTCTTCAGCTTGAAGCAAACTACACAGGAGAGCTGCAATGGAAATAGAGAAAATGCCTGACATCCTTTTCGCGCAACGGAATTTTTTTGCGAAAGGCAACACAAAAGAATACGCTTTCAGGCTGGACGCGCTGAAAAAACTTCGCTCTGAAATTGTCAAACGCGAAAAAGACATAGCGGCCGCGCTCCAAAAAGACCTTGGCAAATCAGAGTTTGAAGCATATGAGACAGAAACCGGGATGGTTCTCAGCGAACTGGGCCTGTTTATAAAAAATTTAAAAAAATGGACAAAGCCTCGAAAGGCAAAAACGTCCATGCTAAATTTCCCCGCAAAAGGTTGGATATATCCCGAGCCATACGGAAGCACATTGATATTTTCCGCGTGGAACTATCCTTTCTACTTGTTGCTGACTCCGCTTATCGGCGCGATTGCCGCAGGAAACTGCGCGGTTCTCAAGCCTTCAGAGCTGGCTCCAAATACAGCAGCGCTGACGGAGGAGATACTTTCCGGCTTGTTCCCTGCTGAATATATCAGCATTTTTCAAGGCGGAGCAGAGACTGCCAAGGCCCTTCTTGCCGAAAAGTTTGATGCCATATTTTTCACCGGCGGCAGCGAACTGGGACGCGTTGTGATGGAGGCGGCCTCTAAAAATTTGACTCCTGTTGTTTTGGAGCTCGGAGGGAAAAGTCCGTGTGTAGTGGACAAAACCGCTGATATCACTCTCGCGGCGCGGCGGATAGCATGGGGGAAATACCTCAATGCCGGGCAAACTTGCGTGAGTCCCGATTACATCCTTGTCGACAAGGAAGTAAAAGAAGCCCTCATGAAGGAATTGAAGAAGAACATTTTTGATTTTTTCGGCTCCGAGCCGCGCCAGAGCCAGGATTACCCCAGAATTGTCAACGAGAAGCATTTTGACCGGCTGCAGAACTTGCTTGCCGGGGAGAATATCTATTGCGGAGGCGATTCCGACAGAGCCGAAAAATATATAGCGCCAACCCTTATCGACAGCCCCGCTCCCGACTCTCTTGTTATGACTCAGGAAATATTCGGCCCCCTGCTCCCTGTGATTGCCATGGACAGCTTTAATGCGGCCGTGGATTTTATCAACGAGCGCCCGAAGCCTCTGGCTTTGTACCTTTTTGCGCGCGACAAAGCAAAAATAAGCGAACTGGCAAACAGAACGTCTTCCGGCGGAATTTGCGTCAACGACACAATCGTGCATTTGTCCAACCCGTCAATGCCTTTTGGCGGCGTGGGCGAAAGCGGCATGGGCTCATACCATGGGAAGCACAGCTTTGACGCGTTCACTCACTACAAACCTGTGATGATCAAATCCAATCTCATGGATATTAAGACCAGATACGCGCCATACGGAAACAAGCTGAAAATGCTAAAAAAATTGCTGGGTTGATTTTTGGCGCGTGAAAATCATATAGTTTATGTATATATTGGCAAGTTGCTTTTGGTGTAATGACAAGGCAATAATTTGAATGGACACACAGGAACAAAGCAAGCGACAACACAATGGCATTAAGCAAAAAGAGCGATTTTACTTTTGTGGACTGCACTAAATGCGGCCGTCGCATCAGAGCGAGCAAGCAGGAGCTGGCAATGGGAATGTATTGCCCGCGCTGCCGTTCGCTGGTCAGAGATCAAAATTTCCTTAAAGAGCAGGAGGAAGAAAAGGAAAAGCTTGCGGAAGACGCTGAAATGCTCATAAGCTCTCAGCCTATGAAGGAGCGATGCCCCGCGTGCAATGCCTTGGTTCAGATAGAGCATAAGCGCAAGTTGCTCGCAAAATGTAGCACATGCGGCAAGATATTTATCAGGGACAATGCCTCTGTGACAAAAGCCGATGAGGAGCCTCCCGAAGAGCCGGAAGCCATTCCGGAAGCCATTCCGGAAGCCATTCCGGCAGAAAAGAAGCCGCCCACAAACAACCAGATTCAATTGATCACAATGTTCGGCCTTGAAGGAGTTCCTGCTACAACCCTTGATGCTTCAAATATTATTCTGACTATTTCCAAGATTGTTGAAGATGCCATTCGTGAATATAATATAAGTTTTCATCATTTCCCTAACGAAGTGCGCTTTGAAGTTGTCAGAAGAATCGTCAATTCCGAACTGTTTCCTAAAATATATTTTGCCGACGACGAGCCGGTTAAATATGAAGAGCTTCAACCATTTTTGGAGGAAGTCATTCAGGATGAGGAGCTGCGCCAGGCTTTGAAAAAATATATCAACAATGAAAACATGGAAAAGGCAAAGGAATATATTGACGGGTTCAGCCTTCACATTTTTAAAGAGAAGCTTGATCCGGATGAAATAAATAATCTGGCTCTCAGAGCTTTCGCCAAAGGCTTTGGCAATAAGCTTCAGCCATTGGATGGACATGCCTACACCAAACGCGGGAGCGTCGCCAAACAGTCGCCCGAAATGGTTCACCGCAGTTTGTATAATGCTTTTATGCAAAAAACTCCGGCAAACATAAAGCTGTTTGACTTGTTCAAAGAGCAAGGGCACAAACTGCCGGAAAAGGAACGCTCAGGCTGCTTGTTTTCCATTATTTTCGGCGTGCTTTTTCTGCTCTGCGAATTATTCTAACACTCAGAATTGCCCTTGCTAAACGCCTCACTCGAGCAATCACATATGAAGATCAAGTTTTGGCAACAGAAAAAAGCCTCTGCATTGACAGAGATTTAAGCTTATCCCGGCATTGAAACTGAAAGGGGAGATGATAGATTTCAAAATTGCAATTTACATCAGAAAGCATTAGACACATTCATAATGAGCATAGCGAAAGTAATAGTAGACCTGGCTTTGGACAAGGCCTTTGATTATATAATCCCGGAATCACTGGAAGAATCGGCAAGAGTCGGAGTTCAAGTAAATATTCCCTTCGGTTCAGGGAAAGGCTTCCGTCGCGGCTACGTGCTCGCCATATCGGAACATTCCGATTATCCCATGCATAAGATCAAAAAAATACACTCCGTATGCGAAAAGGAATCGCGCATTCCTGAGAAACTCGTAAAGCTTGGCATATGGATGGCTGAATACTATTGTTGCTCCTGCGAGCAGGCCATAAGAACTCTCCTGCCGAGCGCCGTCAGAAAAGGCAAAGTGAAACGGAAAACACAAGCCTACTACAGCATGGGCGACATTGACAAGGCAAATAAAATCATCAAAAGCGGAAAAGCCAAAGCTCAGAAACGCATACTGGAAATTTTGCGGATCAAAAAGTCGCTCACGTCCAAACAGCTTCTAGAGGAAGCCGAGGCTGGACGCCCTGCCCTGAACATGCTTTTAAAAGCCGGATGCGTGCTTGAAGAAAACGAGTCAGTCGGGCGCGATCCGTATAAAGACGTGGAAATAATTCCATCCGAACCCAAAACGCCAACGCCTGAACAGGGCGAAGCTCTGAATAAAATTTATAAAATGTTGGAAAACACCGAAAAAACGCCCCGCACTATGTTGCTGTACGGGATAACTGGCAGCGGCAAAACCGAAGTTTACCTTCAAGCAATATCCAAAGCTCTGGAAAGCGGACGCGAATCCATAGTGCTGGTTCCTGAAATTTCCCTGACGCCACAGACGGTCGGACGCTTCAGAGCACGATTCGGCGACATGGTGAGCGTGCTTCACAGCGGGCTCACTGATGGAGAGCGTTTTGACGAATGGGCCAAAGTCAGCGACGGAAAAGTCAAGATCGCGGTGGGCGCGCGCTCCGCCCTTTTTGCGCCGTTTAAAAATCTGGGACTGATAGTGGTTGACGAGGAACACGAAAACTCATACAAGCAGGACAAAGCCCCGCGCTATCATGCCCGCGACGTGTCGATTGTGAGAGGGCAAATGGAAAAAGCAGTGGTCATTCTGGGCTCTGCCACTCCGTCTTTTGAGTCATATCAGAACGCAGCAATCGGAAAATATGAGATTGCACGGCTGACAAAAAGAACAGACGACTGCATTCTTCCAACCATGCGCATCGTTGACCTAAAAATAGGGGTCAGCGATGAAGGCAAATCCCGATTTTTTTCCAAAATGCTTATAGACGCAGTCCGCAACCGCGTGGCAAATGGCGAACAAACTATTCTTTTTCTTAACAAGCGCGGATACGCGCGGCAGATGATGTGCGAGCAATGCGGCTTCGTGGCTGATTGCCCCGATTGCTCAGTGTCTTACACTTACCACAAAAAAAAGGAGACGCTCTCATGTCATCTTTGCGGCTCCGTCATAGCCGCGTACGATTGTTGCCCGGACTGCAAGGCGAAAGACATAAAATATTCCGGCCTTGGCACAGAAAAGCTTGAGGCTGCCGCCGAGATGTTTTTTAAAGGCGCAAGGATAGCCAGAATGGACTCTGACACTATGACTACGCGCTCCTCATATGAAAAAGTGTTGAACGAGTTCAAAAAAGGCAATCTCGACATTTTGATAGGAACTCAGATGATAGCCAAAGGCTTGCACTTCCCCAATGTCACGCTGGTGGGAATCATCAACGCGGACCAAAGCCTCCACATCCCCGACTTCAGGGCGGAGGAGCGCACTTTTCAATTGCTGACTCAAGTGGCGGGAAGAGCTGGAAGAGGAGACATTCGCGGCGAGGTGCTGGTGCAGACATTTTCTCCCTTCAACTCCGCCATACAAGCGGCGGTCAACCACGATTACAATGGTTTTTTTGAAGAGGAAATGGAGCTCCGGAGAGAACTCTCTTATCCGCCAGGCTGCCATTTGATAGCTGTGCATGTAAACGGCAAGGATGAAAAAGAAGTGGCGGGAACAGCGGAAAGACTAATGGAGGCTTTCAAGCCTCTTCTCTCCTCTGACATCACGGTGTCCGAGCCTGCGCCGTCGCCGATAGAGCGGATCAAGGGAAAATACAGGTATATGATGATATTCCGGGGCCCAAAGCTCAAGGCTTTAAGAAGCTATATAAGGGAATGCATGCTTCGCTCAAAGCCGCCGAAAGGCATTGAAATATACGCTGACATTGACGCTTTGAGTTTGATGTAAGCGAAATTGCGCAATATAATTATGCTAATAAAACAAACGGGAAGATTATTATGACAGACAAAAGTTTCAGAGTAGCTGGCGTTGGCTGCTCCCTTGCCGATTTTCTTTATGCAAATGTTGATTTTGAAAGCGAAGGCTTTAAGCGGCATATGTCCAAAAAACCGGGTGACGGCGGCCTTGTGCCTGGCCATCTGGTGTTCCTCGAAGACCTCGAAAAATTTGCGGGCGAGGACTTTAAAGACATATCCAAAAGAATAACAGGCAACCAAAAGCCGGACGCTTTTAATATTGGCGGCCCGGCAGTGGTGGCGATGATAAACGCAGCGCAGCTTCTGGCTGAAGAAAATATTGAGATCGACTTTTACGGAGTAGCTGGCAATGACGACATAGCTGACAGAATATTTTCAATCATCGAGAAAACTCCGCTGAAAACGACAGGCTACAAGCGGATCGAAGGAATGACTCCGTTTACAGAAGTGCTGTCCGACCCCAATTACAGCGACGGCAAAGGCGAAAGAACATTTATCAATAATATAGGGGCTGTCTGGAGCTATGCGCCGGAAGACCTGGACGACAATTTTTTCAATGCGAACATAGTTCTTTTCGGAGGAACAGCCCTGCTTCCAAATATTCACGACTCACTCACTCAATTGCTTGAAAAAGGAAAAGAGAAGGGATGCCTGAATATAGTTACCACTGTGTTTGACTTCAGAAATGAAAATAAAAACCCCGGCAAACGCTGGCCGCTAGGCGACAGCGACAAGTCTTTTGAATATATGGACCTGCTGGTGGTTGACCACGCGGAAGCTCTTAAAATAAGCGGCGAAGAATCCTTGGACAAATCCGTGAAGTTTTTCAAAGACATGGGCCTGACTGCATTTATAATAACAAACGGGGCCAAAAATATAACCGCGTATTCAGACGGAAAAGTATTCAAAAAACTGGACATTGTCACATTGCCTGTATCCGGAGCTGTGGACAAAGAGCTGGAGCTGAACCCCGAACGAAAAGGCGACACAACCGGCTGCGGCGACAATTTTGCGGGCGGAGTCCTTGCGTCGACAGCCGACCAACTGCGTTCAAAAGGCAAAGGAAACATTGATTTGATTGAAGCCTGCGCATGGGGAGCGGCGTCTGGCGGCTTTGCATGCTTCTATATAGGAGGCACTTACATTGAAAAAACAAAGAGCGAAAAACTTTCGCATATCAGAAAATATTTTTTGGATTACGCTGAACAAATCAAAAAAATACATAAAATAGACGCTGACTCTATGTCTAAAAACCTTGATTAGACGTTGTTGGAGGCTATATTCTTTATAATTTTCTCACGCAAAATAAAAAGGCAAAAGGGGTTTTAGGGCAATGGATACTGAAGAAAAAGTATATTACAAAGACGACAATGTAAAAGTCACAGATTTAAGAATAACCTGCAATCACGTGACTATTCCAATTGAAAGAATCAGCCATTACACCATAAATCTCCGAGCAAACAACCTCTTGATCGCTTTTACATGCTTTATGTTGTCGTTCATTCTTGTTTATGTCGGAGTCCGCTTCTTTTCATCATGGGGATATTGCGGTTTTGCGCTTGTGATTCTAAGCTTTATCTGGGTCAGAATAGAATATTCAACTTACGTGGAGCTGTTCATTTCCGCAGGCTCAAGAAAACTCAAACTGCTCGACACAGGAATGGGCCAGCGCGATTATCTTTACAGAATAGCCGACGCCCTCAGCGAAGCTCTTTTGGAAAAAGAAAAGTCTGCCAAGGAAAAAGAAAAAGAAAAAACTGACTCCATGCAGACATTCAGCCCTTCCGACACAATGAAGCTCAAAAAAATAATCATGAGCTACGACAAAAGCGACGAATAATTTTACGAAGGATAACATTAATTGAATAACGGGGGGAGCGTAAAATGATCAAAAAGCTTGAAAGAAGCACGGAACACGTCTTCGGGGTCGAAATAGATGGAAAAGCCGAGCATGGCATCTTCGAGGAGTTTGAAGCGGAGCTTGACGAAATGATGAAAAAGGAAAAAATTAATTTTGTTTTTGTCCTTAAAAATTTTTCAGGCTACGGCATCAAAGACATGCTCAGCGATTTCCGCTTCAGCTTTAAGCATTGGAACAATATTGGCAAAATAGCGGTTGTCGGCGACAAAGCCTGGGAAAAAGTGGCGACCAGCATCGACAATATCTTCACAAAATGGGAAGAGAAATATTTCGATATAGCCGACATTGAAAAAGCCTGGGAATGGGCCGAATAGCGGGCGCTAGTTTTGCTGAAAATTCTTCGAAAATTCCTTTTCACGATATTGACGCGGAGAGCATCCCATTTCTTTTTTGAAGCTTCTTGAAAAGGTGTGCAAGTCAGGGTAGCGCAAAGCGTCCGCTATCTGGCTGATGTTAAAATCAGAGAATCTGAGCATCTTTGCGGCTTTCTTAATTTTCAATGTTCTGACATAGCTCATTGGAGCAAGGCCTGTGTCGTCTCTAAACATTCGGGTAAAATGTG
This sequence comes from uncultured Victivallales bacterium, assembly GCA_964651145.1. Classification (GTDB taxonomy): domain Bacteria; phylum Verrucomicrobiota; class Lentisphaeria; order Victivallales; family GWF2-45-14; genus CAZYVR01. The sequence continues at coordinate 22,930 of CAZYVR010000022.1, forward strand.
TTGTCGACATATTTGCGAAATCAGCGAGCATGTCAGGCGTCAAATCGTTCAGAAGGTTCTCTTCTATATAATTAATGGCTGCGCTTATTCGCTTGTCGCGCTGCTTGCCGCCATTGTCAAAAAATCCATTGTTCTGCTTTACGCTGAGCAAAAGTATATTCAGATAGCTTTCCAGCATTTCTTTTTCAATATCGTTTCTGGCGGGCATGAGACTGAGCATGCCGTCAAAAATCTTTTCGTATTCGCAATATGGAAGCAGGCATGTTTTTATGGCTTGAAACTTTTCCTCTTCGGCTTCGAATTTGATGGCATAGCAAATGCAATTGGAGTAAGTTAAAATGCTGTGCTGAACATATGGCGGAATAAGCATTGCGCAAGATTTGTCCACTCTCAAAGAGCCATCCTCCAAATCCAATTTGCCTTTGGAAAGATTTTCATAGTAATCCAGTTGCCAGAATGGATGCGAATGCAGCCGTCCGCCATGAGGGCAGTCAAACGGATATTTGCTTTGCAACAGTATCTTCATTTCGACGCGCTTCCCCCCATGAGTTTCTTTTCCAAAGCCCGTTGATTGCAAAACTCAAAAGCGCCAACAATAAACAAAATGGCCCAGAAACACAAAGAGGCGGGCAGCACAAATCGCCAACTGTTGGCTTTGTCAATGCCAATCGGAAGCGTCATGGGGCACAAAAGAAGCGCGACTTTGTGGTTGTCGGCAAACGCAAAAAACAAGGCAATAATGGACGGAACAGAGGAGCCAAGAAGTGACAGCGCAATGAAAGAAGCTTTCCTGAATATAAAGCCAAGCATATTTCCGACAAGCGACCAGAATGTCACAGCAGCGCAAATAATAAGAGGAGAAGCCCAGTCAATTTCAGGTTCATTGGCGCAATAGAAGAAAGCCCAGCCGGAAAGAGCAAGCATAAACAAAGAATGCCACATGAAAGAGCTTCCGCGCCCAGGATAAAGAATAAATTTAAAAATATTTTTCCAGCCCGCATTCCGCCATTTCTCCAAAACTGCGAGAGGCGCAATTGCGCTGGGAACAGGAAACGAAATAGAAGAGAAGACCGCAGGCAAAAGAAAAAAACAGTAAAAAGAAACAATAATGCTCCCTTTAGCGCCAATAAGGTCGTCGGTAAAAAAATAAATAAATATGGGAATGACAGCCAGGGACGCCAATAGAAACACTTTTACGGGAGCGGCTTTGTTCTTATTGGGTAGCTCAAGCATCATTACGGATATAAAATATATAAGAAAAAATATGTATACAGCAAAAACAAGGACAAGCAAAAGCATATAAAAACGATCAATCCCCAATCCACCCCAAGAAAGAAAATCATTTCCGATTGAAAGAAAAATCATTGTGCCTGAACAATAAAGAAGCCCAACCACAAAGCCTGTTTGAATCAGCGAATAAAAGCCCTTGGACAGCCTAAGACACCCCAAAAGTATGCCTATCTGAACGAAAACAATGGAAAAGACCACCAGCAGAATAATGTTGAAAAGAATATCCACAGCCGAGATGCCTCGAAGCAAATAGCAAACCATCATAAACGGAGCGGCGACCGAAAGCAGGAGCAGGCCAAGGACAAAAGAAGCCTGAAGCTTGCCGAAAATAACTTTGCGCGGAGACATCGCGGTGATGGAAAAGAGCTCAAATTCGCCGGATGATTTCTCCGAGCGGAAACGGTTTGCCGCTGAGACGGGAAGCGCCACGCATGCGGCAAACCAAATGAAGGAAAATATAAAGTAAAACACAGGCAAGCCGGCTTTTAAGCTGTCGCGCCCGCCCGAAGAGTGCCATAGAATGCCGCAAATCATTGTCACTACGCAAAACAGCGACGCGCCCATGATTGTAATCGCAAAATAGTTGCCCCGCAAAGACTGGCGCACTTCCCTGACCAGCAGAGGATTAAGCCAGTCTCCAATCATTTGCAATCTGTCTTTTGATCTCATCAGTCCGCGCCTCCTTTTGCGTTGTCAGTCACTGCAAGGAACAGATTTTCCAGCCCTTCCTCGCGGACATGGAACTCAACTACGGGAGCGCGCCTTTCAATCAATGACCTCAAAAGTCCCTCCGCGTCATCGTCTCCGCCATTGATGTCCACGTGAAATTCCCTGCCCGCTTGACGCACATTGAAAACCTTCGGCGACTCGTGCAAAAGTTTTTCCAGTTCAAAATTTTCCATCATTGCCCGAACTGATATGGTTTTGTGCGGCCTTAAATTATTCTGGATAGTCTCGATGCTTCCAGAAGCGAGTATTTTGCCTTTGTCAATGATAGTGACCGAATCGCACATCTCCGAAAGCTCCGGCAGGATATGGGAGCTGATAAGGATAGCCTTGTCGCGTTCGGCAAGGGCTTTGACAAGCTCGCGCAACTCAATTCTGGCGCGAGGGTCGAGATTGGCGGCGGGCTCGTCCATTATCAGCACATCGGGATTGTTTACAAGCGACCTTCCGAGCGTGACTCTTTGCTGCATTCCCCGTGAAAGCTCAGTTATCAGTTTGTCGCGCAGCGGCGTCAGGCCGGTAAAGTCTTCGATTTCTCCGACAGTCATGATTCTTTCCCTGCCTTTCAGCAGGTTTGCCCTGGCAAAAAAATCCAGATACTCGTGAACGGTTGTGGACTTGAAGCCGGAAAACCAGTCCGGAACAAAGCCTATTTTGCTCCGCGCTTTTTCCGGGTCTTTTACAATTGAATGGCCCATTATCATTGCGTCCCCCAGCGTGGGGATGTCGATAGTAGCAAGCATCCGCATGGTAGTGGTTTTGCCTGCGCCATTGGGGCCGATAAAGCCATGAACTTGGCCGGGACAAAAAGAAAACTCAATGTCATCGACAGCCCGGAAGCTGTTGAAGTCGCGCCTGAGCTTTTTAATTTCCACCGCCATAGTTATTTATACCTTCCCACTAACATGAAAAAATTATTGCCGACAACCCGCGTGCTGTCGATTCCATTGTCGCCAAAAATATTGCTTTTCAAATAAGCCTGATAGCAGCATCTGTCAAGATTCCCTTCCCTTCTCACATCGCCCGATGAAGGAATGAATGTTTGATATAGCGCATACTGCTTGACGCTCTTCAAGCTGTCAAGTTTAGACAATTTCGCCTCTCCGCCCGCCGGAACAGGCGCGTTGCTCTGCCAGAGTCTGCCGGAGCTGTCTTTCAAAATGAGACTTTCCACCGCGCCCCCCAGGCCGTTTGTCACAGTCACGGATGACGCGTCTTCCATTACTTCAAGCTTTTCGCGGCGCGTCTCATATTTACAGGATTTAAAAAATGTGGGTACCCGCGCTGACGCAAATGAATGCAGCTTGATTTTTCCGCCTTCCGCCACGCAGTTTCCGCCAGCCATGGAACTGGATTCTGACAGTGTCACTATCGCGCATTCAGGGAAAACAACCGGCTCGCGCAAGCCAAGCGGAGCCTCTATGCCTGTCATCTGATTAGTCAAGGCTCTGTTTCTTGTCTGGTCAAGATAAGTGGCTATTTGCCGACATACTTTTGGGGTAATTCCGTCATTGAGCAATGACAATATCAATATAGCCAGGCAGGATGCGATGGAAATAGCGGGAATGAGAGCCAGAATCAAAGCAGGATTTTTTTTCCTGCGGCTGTAAATAATAGTGGACGGGCCAATAAGAAAGGCAAAAATCAACAAGGCCGGGATGAACAATCCCGCGGATATCAGTCTGACTTTCCAGCTAGGAGACTGTGAAAAGCTGTTGTCAGTAAGAATCAAAGGAGAGCCAGAGCCATGGTCTTCGGCAAATGCAGCCTTGGACTTCAAATGCCCTCCCCCGTAAGAACCGCTGGAGTTCTTCCAACTGGAGCAAAAATTCATAGGCGGATATTTCTCAAGGATAGCCGAGCGCGCGTCATTCTCTCCGCTTATTTCCATGCTTCCGCCAAGCTGAACCCATTCCAAAGCCGCATTTTTTTCAGAGGCTGACATTTTTCTCCACTGCTCTGTTTTCAATCTCAAAGTGGAAATCCCCAAATAAGCCCGATAATTGTCGCTGAGCATTGAAGCGCGCTTGGGAATAACCAGCGGAATATCTTTGGGGGTATGAGAATAGTTTCTCCCGTAAGACGTCCAACTGACTTCATCTCCATGTTTATCGCGAATAGAAACATAATAATTGCGCCACCTTTCCCCTCCGGTCAAAGGCGGATAAACCGGAAATTGCACGGCTTTGCCTGCTGGAACATTGACTGTTTTTCTGTAAAACACAGAGCTGTTATATTTGACTACAATGGACACGCTCGTGGGTTCCGATAATTTGTTCTCCGCATGGACCAGCCCTGCAAAACATCCCATGCCGCAGTTCCAGTGATAGCCCGTCACTTCAAGGGCTCCGCCCATAAGTTTTGCATTTCTGGAAGAAGGCGAAGTCAGCAAGCTTGCCGCCGCCAAATCATGACAAAACAACAGAGCCGCATAAGAAAAAACGATGTGTATAATAAATCTTTTCAAAAATATCCCCGAAAAAAGCTGACCCGCAAAAGGCAATTCTTTGCCAAAAAGACGCATTTGTTTTTGATTTTCTATTAAATAAGAATAATTTGAACTAATAAAAATACAAACAAGGGAAACAATATGGACTTGAAAAACTGCAAAGTTTTGATTACCGGAGCTGATGGCTTTATAGGCTCTCACCTCACAGAACAGCTTTTGGATAAAGTCGCCTCGGCGCGCGCCTTTGTTTATTACAACTCCTTCAATTCATGGGGATGGCTCGATTCGCTCCCCAAAAGCAAGCTGAACAATATCGAAGTATTTGCGGGCGACGTCCGCGACCCGAACGGAGTGAGAGAGGCCATGAAGGACGTGGACGCAGTGTTCCATCTGGCGGCCCTCATTGCCATACCGTTCAGCTATCATTCGCCGGACTCCTATGTGGACACAAACATAAAAGGCACTCTAAACGTCCTGCAGGCCGCAAGGACAGCGGGAACTCAAAAAATCCTGTGCACGTCCACATCGGAAGTATACGGCACAGCGCAGTACGTTCCAATTGACGAGAAACACCCGCTCCAGGGACAGTCTCCCTACAGCGCCACTAAAATAGGAGCTGACAAACTGGCGGAATCATTTTTCCGCTCCTTTGAACTGCCAGTGACAACAGTGAGGCCGTTCAACACCTACGGCCCCCGTCAATCGGCCCGGGCGATAATTCCCACAATCATAACACAGCTCCTTAACGGGGAGGAAAGAATCAAGCTCGGCGACTTGACCCCTACGCGCGATTTCAACTATTGCAAAGACACTGCAGAAGGATTTATAGCCATTGCAGAGTCCGACAAAACAAACGGCGAAGAAATAAACATATGTTCCCAGCGCGAAATAAGCATGGCCGAAATGGCAAACACACTGATAGAGCTGATAAACCCGAATGCAAAAATAGTTCAGGACGAACAACGCATAAGGCCGGAAAAAAGCGAAGTCCAAAGACTGCTTGGCTCAAATGAAAAAATAAAAGCTTTGACATCCTGGGAGCCGCGCCATACTTTAAAAGAAGGACTGGCCGAAACAATCGAATGGTTCAAAAAACCTGAAAACTTAAAGAAATACAAATCAGAAATATATAACCTGTGACAATAGACAAAGCTGAATACGACAGACTCTTTGACATTCTGCAAGAACAAACCGAACGCCACATGGACTCAGCTCCGGGGTGCCATGACTTTGAACACGTACAAAGAGTGCTGCACAACGCAAAAATGCTGGCCAACACAGAAAAAGAAGCAAGCCGTCAAATAGTGGATATAGCCGCCTTGCTTCACGATGTGGCGCGCCCTGAAGAAATGGAAACCAAAGGCAAACTTTGCCATGCCGAGCATGGAGCCACCCTAGCCGGAACAATGCTCAGAAATTGCGGATTCAAGGATGAAAAATTTATATCAGCCGTGACCGAATGTGTCAGAACACACAGGTACAGGGGGAAAGCTAAGCCAGAAACCATTGAGCAAAAAATCGTTTACGACGCCGACAAGCTTGACTCTGTGGGCGCGGTTGGCATCG